>NZ_JAUOSH010000060.1:0-6005 GCF_030548765.1 Shewanella sp. 3_MG-2023
GAGAAGGTCACTGAGCCATCTTGGTTTTGAACCAGGATACCGTCGGTACCAGAGTAAGACACTGAGTCTAGGCTGACGGTGCCATCCACATCACTTGAGTTCGCTAATAACTGCTCAGCGCTGATGGTGATTTGGCCGTCTTCGTTGACTGTGTATGAGGTTGAACCCGCAACCGGTGCATCATTAATATCAGTTACTGTAATATCGATATTAGCGCCAACGGTTTCTTTTCCATCAGTGACCGAGAAGCTAAGTTCAACTTGACCATTAAAGTTCTCATTTGGCGCAAAACTATATGTTCCATCGCCATTATCAGTGAATACACCTTCGGTACCACTGTATTCAACACCACTAACGGATAAGTCGTCTCCATCGATGTCTGTTGCGCCCGTAAGCAATTGCTCATCAGTGAAGATTAAGGTTCCATCTTCTTCGACAGTGTAAGCTTGATCTTCCACTCCTACTGTTGTGTCATTTATAGGGTTAATAGTCAGATCAATGTTGGCTTGAACTGTGGTTCCACCGTCATAGACATCAAAGCTTATATCCATTTCACCATGGAAGTTTGCATCAGGAGTCAGGGTAAATGAGCCATCGTCGTTTTCTGTGATAGTAACGTTGTTACCGCCAGTTAGATTTCCAGCAGTTAAGTCATCACCGTCTACATCACTGGCATTGGCTAACAATTGCTCTTGAGACAGGGTAATACTGCCGTCTTCATCAACACTGTAAGCCAGATCACCCGAAACGGGTGCATCATTCACCGCAATGACTTCAATGCCTGCTGTGGTTTGCGCCACTGCCCCATCATCATCGATGACTGAGATATCGAGGCTAATATCACCATTGAAGTTCTCGTTTGGCGAGAAGGTCACTGAGCCGTCCGAGTTTTGAACCAGAATACCGTCGGTGCCTGAGTAGCTCACGCTATCTAAACTAACGCTACCATCAACATCACTAGAGTTTGCCAGTAACTGCTCAGGGCTAATGGTGATTTGGCCATCTTCGTTGACTGTGTATGAAGTTGAACCCGCTACCGGTGCATCGTTAACATCGGCAACAGCGATATCAATGTTAGCTGGGGTCACTTCAGTTCCATCGCTTACCCCATATTCAAGTTGCACATCACCATTAAAGTTTTCATTTGGCGCGAAGCTATGGGTACCATCACCGTTGTCGGTGAGCACACCATCGGTACCTGTGTAACTCACATCGGCGATAGTTAAATTATCACCTTCAATGTCGGTGGCACCAACAAGCAGTTGCTCATCGGTAATGATGATCACGCCGTCTTCGTTCATGCTAAAGCTTTGATCTTGCGCTAGAGCAGCATCATTAACAGGGTTAACACTTAGATTTAATTCAGTGGAGACGATTTGATCGCCATCACTGACATCAAAGCTAAATGATACTTCACCGTTGAAGTCCGCATCAGGGGTAACTGTGTATGTTCCATCACCATTGTCGACCAATGTGACATTGTCATCATCAGAGCTGACATTAACGGCAACTAAATCATCACCATCAAGATCGGTCGCATTCGCTAATAAATCAGCTTGAGTAATAGTGATTGAGCCATCTTCATCAACCTGTGCGGTAACTGCATCAGAATCAGGTGCATGGTCAACTTCAAAGTTTATCGTTTGAACAGTACTAGATTGATCGTCATTTGACAGTTCAGTGGCTGTTGCGATGATCTCTAACGATGCTGAACCGGTGTAATCCTCAGGGAAGGTAACTGCAAGGTTTTGATCCAACACAGTGGTTGGGATAACAACGCTGCCATCTTCACCAACAACAATTTCACCTTGGAAAATTTGGCTATTTGTTTCACCAACATCAATGGTAAATGTGAAGTCATCAAAATCTTGATCTCCGCCGCCAAAGAGATCTTCAACACCGTAAACAATATCGCCATCTTCATTCAGTGTGGTTCTCGTATGCTCTATGCCATCTTCGTTAAGATTGCTATTGCTGCCACCATGGAAAATCGCATCACCAAATTGACTTAAAATCGGCGTTTCGACGCCATCTTCACTAATGTGAACCAATTGCGGGTCGACTGAGTCGATAGTCGCAGGGTTACCATCGGCATCGCGGAACTCAAATGTACCGTCCTGCATATTCTCAAAGTCATTACGATTGAAACCATTTGGGATCACAAATAGATTGAAGCTTTCACCCGCCTCGACATCAAACGTGAAGGATGATTCACCTGGGATTAATTCACCGCCAGAGCCCACTTCAGAAGCATTTTCAAAACCAATTTGTACCCCTGTAATATTACCTTCTTCATCAACGGTATAGTAACCCGCCGTATTTTGATATCCGGCAGTTTCGCCCTGGAACGTCACGGTAATATCGGTATTGTCGTAACTGGTAATACCGCTGCTTTGTTCGTCAAACAGCGCTTCGCCGTCATAGGTCAGTACTGAACCTTCTGGTAAACCATTTACTTCAACCGTAAGGGTTTCAGAAAGGTCTTGATCCACTAGACTTGCATCAATATTAAGTTGCGTGGTTGAACCGGGCTCTACCACAATCACTTCATCAGTGACGACATCGCCATCACCGGTTGTTACTGTTAAGTCAGGAGCATCAGCAACGGCTTCGATGGCAACACCAATACTTTGTGATACCTCATCTGTGCCATCTGACACACTAAAATCGACCTCAATATTGCCACTAAAATGTTCATTCGGAGTGAAGCTGTAAGTACCGTCGCCATTATTCGTCAATGTACCTTCATCTGCGCTGTAAGATACATCAGTAATACTAAGCTCATCACCTTCGATATCTGTCGCTTGTGCCAATAATTGCTCTTCTGTGAAGATTAATGTTCCATCTTCTTGAATTGCAAAATTAAGCGGCTGCACTTCAGGCGCGTCATTAATTGGATTAACTGTCAGAGTCAGCTCTGTAGGTGTGTCAGTTTCACCGTCCGAAACATCATAACTAAAGACAATATCGCCATTAAAATCAGCAGAAGGCGTAACGCTAAAGGTACCGTCGCCATTATCGACAACGGTCGCATTTGGATCGTTAGTTTGTAAACCATCGGCTCTTAAGAAATCACCATCTTGATCTGATGCATTTTCAAGTAGCATTTCTTGAGTAACTAAAATTGTGCCATCTTCGTCTACAGAAGCAACAATAGGCCCAGCTTCAGGGACATCATTTACAAACTCAACATTAAGACTAATATCGGCCGAAACCACATCAGTGCCGTCACTGACATCAAAGCTCAAGCTGGCGGTACCGCTGTATTCCGCTTGTGGGGTTAGCGTATAAGTCCCATCGCCATTATCAATCACTTCAACGTTTGGATCTTGCGATGTGACATTAACAACAGATAACTCATCGCCTTCTATATCCGTTGCTTGAGCCAGTAACTGCTCGGTAGTAACCGTTATAGCTTCATCTTCCATGGTATTAAATGAAAGATCAGGAACATCTGGAGCATCATTAACTGGCGTAACCGTTAGATCTAATTCAGTGGCAACCGTTTCAATACCATCAGTCACATCGTATGTAAATTGGATGTCACCATTGAAATCTTCACTTGGGGTGATCGTAAAGCTGCCATTGTCATTTTGTACGACAGTCGCATTTTCATCGTTGGTAACAAGATTGGTTGCGGCCAGAGAATCACCATCGACATCACTGGCATTGGCGAGTAATTCTTCTTGAGATAGGGTAATACTGCCGTCTTCATCCACAGTTACCGCAACTGGGCCAGAGACTTCAGGGCCTTCGTTGTATTCTTCAACGGTAATATTTAATGAACTAGGAGCAGATGCTTGGCCATCACTAACCTCGAATGACAAAGACACATTGCCGGTAAATCCTTCTGCTGGCGTGAAGCTAAAGGTATTGTCACCGTTGTCGACCAAAGTACCATCCAGCTGATTGGTCAGCACTAAATCTTCAATATGAAGAATATCGCCATCAACATCACTTGCACCTGACAATAAGCTAGATGCATTAATGGTCATGGTGCCATCATTGAGCATTTGTAAATCTAATGGCGCCCCTGCAACAGGGACATCATTAACAGGGATAACAGTTAAATCAATATTATTGGTTGTAACATCTTGACCATCACTAATGCCATAACTTAAGTCGACGTCACCATTGAAATTTTCGTTGGGAACAAAGGTGTAACTACCATCGTCATTGGTAATTAACTCACCGGCATTACCGCTGTAACTCACATCTTGGATAGATAAATCATCACCTTCAATGTCAGATGCATTCGCAAGTAAATCAGCATCAGTGAAGCTAATAGAGTTGTCTTCTTCAGTGCTAAGGACTATTGGTCCAGATGCAATTGGTGCATCATTGACCTCAGCAAAGTTGATATGGATAGTATTGTCATCAACTAACTCACCATCAGTCACTTGATAAGTTAGGTCAATATCCCCCGAGAAATTCTCATCTGGGGTAAGGGTCCAAGTGCCATCACCATTGTCGGTTAGCGTTGCATTCTCATCGTTTAACTCAAGATTAATGATATCGAGATTTTCACTATCAATATCAGAAGCTTGTGCAAGCAACTGCTCCTCGGTTATCACAATAGAAGCAAAACCATCTGCCCCTTCTGAACTTGTCACAACAGGAAGCTCTGCAGATAAATCGATATCTTGATCACCAGCGTGAAGGTTCAGCTCAATTGTTTCTGTTACTTCAGTGCCATCTACGGCAATCGATGTAAAGACCACATCATCAGGTAACGTCTGCGATACAGACATATTCTGCACCACATAAGTGCCGTTACCTTCAATTGTGCCTAACTCAAATCGTGCTACGGGTTCATCCGTGGTAAGGGTATACGTATGCTCGAAACTACTATTATCATCTTTATGATAAGTTTGTGAGTCGATGAGGTTACCATCGGCATCAAAAGCCCTAATTTCTACTTCAGTGAAGTTTTTAGATCCTTCAACAAACCAACCACCTAAGCCATCTAGTTCGAAGCTGATTTCATTAATATCTTGGCCTTCAACATTAATAACTAGCTGCTCATCACCACTTAAACCTTGTCTATCGGTATCGCCAATACCATGGCCAATATGAGTATTACCATTCCAAGCGCCTAACGGCCCATCTGTACTCTGGGTGGTAACTACTAAGTCGCCATCAGTAAATTCACGGGTATGTGAATCTATTTCTGTGCCCCAATCATCAACTGTCGCATTATCATCGAAGGTACCGATTTGACTAGTATGAGTAGAATCAGTAACTGCGGTTTCATCAGCAACAAAGCGTACTTCAGTATCAGGCGCGAATTCTTGTCCTACCTCTAACGTCACCCATTCATCATTGATATTGGCTTGCACAATACCAAACTCAGGTTGTGCATCGAGGCGAATAGCAGGCTCTTCACGAAGACTAACGCCAACGGTTTGATCTTCTTCTGCTTGAATATAAATATCGGCACCCGCAATCGGTGCATCGTTGACTGGGTTAACGGTTAAATCAACACCGGTGGCCACTGTGGTGGTGCCATCTGAGACATCAAAGCTTAAGTCTAAGTCGCCATTAAAGTCCGCATCTGGGGTAATGGTGAAGCTGCCATCGTCATTCGCCACAACTGTTGCGTTGCCAGCAACGCTAAGCCCTTCAGCGGTTAAATCATCACCGTCTACATCAGATGCATTGGCAAGTAATTGCTCTTGGCTGAGAGTAATGGTGCCATCTTCATCGACATTGTAAGCCAGGTTACCATCAACCAATGGCACATCATTGACCGCGAGTGTGGTGATGCCTGCGGTGGTTTCAGCGGTCGCGCCGTCATCATCGATAACCACCACATCAAGACTGATTTCGCCGTTGAAGTTCTCATTAGGGAAGAAAGTGACCGAGCCATCAAGATTATTCGTTAATATGCCGTCGGTACCAGAGTATGACACTGAGTCTAGGCTGACGGTGCCATCCACATCGCTTGAGTTCGCTAATAACTGCTCAGCGCTAATGGTGATTTGGCCGTCTTCGTTGACTGTGTA
>NZ_JAUOSH010000061.1:0-5359 GCF_030548765.1 Shewanella sp. 3_MG-2023
GGCTTTACCCCAGAAGAAGGCTCCCAAGAGGCGGAGCTATACGAGCGCTACCTTAAACCACAAGATTGGTTGAAGCTCGAAAGCTAATCTTTATTACGCATATTATTGGCAAGCTGCGAAATGGCCTGAAATATCACTTGTTGATGTTCAGGCTTTTTTATTGCCTCAGCAATGGCTTGCTCCATACAGGTTAACCATTGATCAACCATCGTTTGGTCAATATCAAACGGCATATGCCGTGCCCGTAATGCCGGGTGGCCATACTTTTGCTGATAAAGCTGTGGGCCACCTAACCAGCCACTTAAAAACTCAAATAACTTTTGTTGTGAATCTTTAATTGGAGCGCGATGAATAGCTAGTAGCGGCTGTGTGTCTTCACGGCTTTGCATCTGCTGGTAAAAGTTTTGGGCAATTAAGCGAATGGTCTTCTCGCCACCAATTAAATCATAGGCATTGGACTGATTTGGATCTCGGTCATCAGGTTGCGCCTTATTGCTAAAAAGTTTTTTTAACCAATTCATGGTATCGACACTGAGTACAAGTAATGAAAGTGGCTTGATTATAACGATTAATCCCGTTTATATCTCTCGCTTTACTAAGCCATAAACATATTTTGTTAATGTTTTGCTAAATTTATCTGTTGTGATGTCAGATGCTTATCGGATAACTTAGGCGTTCTAATAACAATAATAACGAGGACCGAGATCATGGCCAAGATGGCACCAAGATTAATTGTAATTGCGATTTCAACAGCCCTGCTTGGCTGTAACTCAGCCCAGCAAGACCCTAAAGTTAGTATTAATAAAAATCCCTACCCAAGTACTTACCAAGTGATGCCAAGAACATCGACCTTGCTGATTAACGCTACTGTGCTAACAGGTACAGGTGAAAGAATCGACGGCGCTGATGTCCTAATGGTGGATGGCAAAATTAATGCGGTTGGCAGGCAATTAAGTCAAGACAATGTCACTGTGATTGATGCTAGCGGTAAATGGATAACCCCAGGTATTGTAGATGTTCACTCCCACCTTGGCGTGTATCCAAGCCCTAGCGCAGATGCCCATGGCGATGGCAACGAAGTGACCTCTCCCAATACCGCTGAAGTGTGGGCAGAGCATAGCGTATGGCCGCAAGATCCGGGGTTTAATCGTGCCCGTGAAGGTGGTATCACCACTTTACAAATCTTACCTGGCTCTGCCAATTTAATTGGTGGTCGCGGGGTGACCTTAAAAAACATCCCAGCAACCACCATGCAAGGCATGAAGTTCCCCCAAGCCCCTTATGGATTGAAAATGGCCTGTGGTGAAAACCCTAAAGGTGCCTATGGCAGAAAGCGTAAAGAAGCGCCCATGACCCGAATGGGTAATATGGCGGGTTATCGTCAAGCTTTCATTGAGGCCACTGAGTACAAGCGAGCTTGGGATAAATATGATGCGGATTATGCTGCTGGTTTAAACCCATCAGCGCCAGAGCGAGATCTTACCAAAGACACTTTACGCGGCGTGTTAGAGGGTGACATTTTAATTCATAACCATTGTTATAAAGCGGAAGAAATGGCGATGATGGTGGATTTAGGCAAAGAGTTTAACTATCACTCCGGTACATTCCACCATGCAATTGAAGGTTATAAAATAGCTGAGTTGTTAGCTGAAAATGGTAACTGCGCCGCAATGTGGCCTGATTGGTGGGGCTTTAAAATGGAAGCCTATGACATGGTGGTTGAAAATGCAGCCATCGTAGATGCGGTTAACAACTCCTGCGCTGTGGTGCATTCCGACTCTAGCGTGACCATTCAGCGCCTTAACCAAGAAACCGCCAAAATTATGCATAGTGCTAATCAAAACGGTTTTGATCTAAAAGAAGAACACGTTATTGGTTGGATCACTTCGAATGCGGCTAAATCACTAGGTATTGCAGATAAAACCGGTTCCCTTGAAGTGGGCAAAAATGCTGATGTCGTGATTTGGAATAGCAATCCGTTTAGTGTTTATGCCCAAGCTGAGCAGGTCTTTATCGATGGCGCAAAAGTGTTTGATCGTCAAGATGATGCTTACCGCGCTAAAAGTGATTTCATGCTAGGTCAACAATAAGGAGCAATACAATGAAAAAGTTTAACCAATCACTGGTCGTTGTCGCAATGCTCGCGAGTTTGACCCCTGTTGCCGCTTCTGCTGCAACCACAGCAATTACTAACGTAAAAGTATATACCTCAACGGAACAAGGCGTGCTTGATAGCGCCACAGTTGTCATTGAAGATGGCAAAATCATCTCAGTAAATGCCGAGCAGCCAAATGACACTGTGGTTATTGCGGACAATATTATTAATGCTCAGGGCAGTGTGTTAACCCCAGGCTTTATTGGCTCAATGAACTACTTAGGTTTGGTGGAAATTGGTCAAGAAAAAATGACCCGTGACGTCAATGCTAAAGACGCTGATATCAGCTTCGACCCAAGCTTAGCCTTTAACCCTAAAAGTAGCGCAATTGCCTTTGCCCGCAAAGGCGGCATTAGCCGCAATATCGTGGTACCAGGTGGTGGAGAATCAATTTTTTCAGGCCAAGCTATTGAAGTCGAGCTAACAGGACACTGGGATAGTGTGGTCGCAACTGAAAAAGCCGTATTGGTGCAGTTAGGCGCAGTGCATGAAGGCTCACGTATTATCGGTATGCAACAACTGATTAATAAACTTGAAGCAAGACAAACAGCTTTAGCTGCGGATAAACAAGCTGATGCTAAAAAAGCCGATGCGACAAAACCGCCAAGCAAAGAAGAGTTACTACTCAATGCTGTACTTGCAGGTGATATCACTATGGTGGTTGATGTCGACAGAGCCAGTGACATCTTGCAACTAATTAACTTAAAAGCTCGCTTTAACCTCGATTTGGTATTACTTAAAGCTGCCGATGCTATTGTGGTTGCAGAGCAATTGGCCGCCGCAAACATACCTGTGGTGATGGACGCGATGCGCAATTTACCTGAAAGTTTTGACTCTTTACATAATTCACTGGATAACGCCGGAAAATTAAGTAAAGCTGGGGTCAAAGTGATACTGGCGACACCGGGTGATGCCCATGGCATTTATGGTTTACGTTACGCAGCAGGTAATGCGGTTGCCAATGGCATGGATTATAATCAAGCCATGGCGTCAATAACCGCTAATGTTGCTGATATCTTCCATCTAGATGCTGGTCGCATTGCCACAGGAAAACCTGCAGATATGGTGCTTTGGAGCGGTGATCCATTTGAGTACAGTAGTGCGATTCAAACAATGTGGATTAACGGTGAAGTGCAAAACATGCAAAGTCGCCAAGATGAGCTACGCGACCGCTATATTCAGAAGTCGACTATGCCACAAGCTTATACTCAATAAGCCATGCTCATAAGTTGAATTAATAATTAGGGAATAGAGAAAGTTAATGACCGATAAGTATGCAGTATTTGGCAATCCAATTGCACAAAGTAAATCGCCATTCATTCATACTGAGTTTGCGCGTCAAACTGGACAGGACATTAGCTATCAAGCAATTCTTGCACCTGTGGATCAGTTTTCTCAGTCCCTAATGGCTTTTTTCAATGACGGTGGCAAAGGCGCCAATGTAACCGCGCCTTTTAAAGAGCAAGCTTATGCCATTTGTGATGAGTTAAGTGATCTTGCAAAACTGGCAGGAGCCGTGAATACCCTTATCTATTTAGCTGATGGACGAATTCGTGGTGACAATACCGATGGTATTGGCTTAGTAAACGATGTCATGCAGCACTTTGGTGCTTTAAAGGGTAAGCGTGTATTGTTAATCGGAGCGGGTGGCGCAGCACGGGGTTGCCTTAAACTATTACTAGAATCACAGGCTCAAGTAACCATATGTAATCGGACTTTTGCTAAAGCACAAACCTTGCAAGCTATTTTCGCTGAGTATGGACGTGTGCAGGCAACTCCCATCGATGAGCTCAATAACAGCTTTGATATTGTGATTAATTCGACTTCAGCCGGATTAGCCGGTGAGTTGATTAAATTACCTGAACAGATCATAGCAAGTCACACCAACTGCTATGACATGTCATATGGTGCTGAGACTACCTTATTTAACCAATGGGCTTTAGCAAACGGCGCGCAATCCGTTGCCGATGGTTTAGGAATGTTGGTGGGACAAGCTGCCCAAAGCTTTTATATTTGGCGCGGTGTTAAACCTGCCACTCTGGTAATTCATGACACCCTAAGAGCACAACTTAAATAAACCAATAAAACACCGAGTACTCAAGATGAACCAAAGTGTAATATTTACCGATCTCGTTGAATGGAATACTCAACAACAAACAATGCTGTTTAGTGCTCAAGTGCAAGGCATGAATATCAATTGCATTGTTAGCAAGGAAAAGTTGTTACAGCTAATAAGCAGTGAACAAACTGCAGCTGAACAACCTATGCAAGCAGAACAGGCATTAGCAATATTCGAACGAGTACGTTTTGATCTAGAAGATATAGCCGAAGAGATGATAGAAGCAGAAGAATTTGATCCGCAGGGAAACATTACTATATAAGAGTCTTATCGCTTTACACAATCAATTATAGCCCTACTAGCTATTTCTATCATAACAGTAGGGCACAATTATAATTATCTTGTAGTCTGCAGATCTACTAAGTATTCATTTTTCAATCTGACATAGTTATCAGCTGATTGTGGTAAGAAAGCTATTTCATTATCAGTTAAGGGGCGAACCTGTTTACAAGGGCTTCCTACATAAAGAAAACCACTTTGCAGTACTTTCCCTGGTGGCACTAAAGAACCTGCGCCGATAATCACATCATCCTCAACAATCGCGCCATCCAATAAAATGGCTCCCATGCCAACCAAGACCCGATTACCAACCGTGCAACCGTGCAGCATAGCTTTATGACCAATAGTGACATCATCACCAATGATCAGCGGATTACCCTCAGGCTTTGATGGAGACTTGCGGGTCACATGAAGAACTGAACCATCCTGCACATTACTGCGCTTGCCAATACGAATAATGTTCACGTCACCACGGGCAGCGACCATAGGCCAAATACTCGCATCATGGTCTAGGGCGATATCACCCACTAAAACAGCTGTACTATCTACATAGACATTATCTGCCAATTGAGGATGAATACCTTGATAACAACGAATAGAGCTAAACATATAAAATCCCTGATTTGTTTAATTGCACCCAGTATAAAGCCAAAAAGTCGCTGTTGGGGGCTAAAAATGCATAAAAACTAGCTGATTAGTTTAAAATCCCAGCAAGCAAACAGGTAAAGGCATTTTTATGCATAAAAGCCCTTGCGCTAAATCTTAACTTGCCTATAATGCGCATCCACTGACACGGCGACAGGCCA
>NZ_JAUOSH010000062.1:0-5059 GCF_030548765.1 Shewanella sp. 3_MG-2023
CAGTAGTGAAACGCAATCGCGCCGATGATAGTGTGGGGTCTCCCCATGTGAAAGTAGGTCATCGCCAAGCGCCTAATATCTCTCGTAAGAGAGTCGATAAAGCCCTGACTTAACAGTTAGGGCTTTTTTCGTTTGGGGCAAAAAGAATAAATCCTAACGCTGATAACTTGAGTCATTAGCTGCAACATATCAGCGTGAGCGGTGAGTGTGGACGAATGCCCATGTGAAAGTAGGGTGTAATGTCTGTGATTATAAAGCAAGGTTTTATACAGACATGGAACGCGAAGGATTTATCCGCAGCTGAACATCGCCAAGCGCCTAATATCTCTCATAAGAGAGTCGATAAAGCCCTGACTTAACAGTTAGGGCTTTTTTCGTTTGGGGCAAAAAGAATAAATCCTAATGCTGATAACTTGAGTCATCAGCTGCTAGATAATATCGTGAGCGGTGAGGTTGAGCGATTACCCATGTGAAACTAGGGTGTAATGTCTGTATAAAGCAACGCTTTATACAGACATGAAACGCGAAATATTTATCCGCAGCTGAACATCGCAAGCGCCTAATTTCTCTCGTAAGAGAGTCGATAAAGCCCTGATTTAACAGTTAGGGCTTTTTTGTATTTGGGGAAAAAGAATAAATCCTAACGCAGATTACTTGAGTCATTTACTGCTACATATCGGCGTGAGCTGCGAGTCTGGGCGAATGCCTATGTGAAAGTAGATTACCGCCAAGCGCCTAATATCACTCATTAAAGAGTTGATAGAGCCCTGACTTAATAGTCAGGGCTCTATCCGTTTTCGGGGAAAGTGAAATATGTACTAACCATGAGAGCTTGAATCATCAGCTGCTAGATAATATTGTTCGGTGAGAGTGGGAAAATGTTCATGACAAAGCAGACCTTAATGCTGATCTAAATTCAGCAAGGCTTTATAGCGACTCTACACAGATATAAAGTACGAAGGGTTTATTTGTTGATCAACATCAACAAGCGTCTAATCAGTATCAAGCCCGATATTATGTAGCGGGCTTTTTCATTTCTGGCTTTCAATATATATGTATATGGATATTATTTTAATAGAAGACAAATTAAGCTCCCGGTGCTCAATAGGCAAAGTTTTATAGGTTTTTTAGAGATATTGATATGACACGAGTAGTGCTAAGACGTTTTGATATAAAAACCTACGGGATGTAGTAATTTATTAATCAAAAGAGACTTATTTCGCCATTTGTATATATCTTAAGTACAATAGTGTTCATTATTTTTCGTTAGAACTATGCCTTTATGCCTGTAAGTTTAGCTCCCCATAATACCTTGGCCTTAACACAATGTTGCGACGCTATTGTTGAAGTTGACTCAAAAAAACAACTGATTTCAGTCGTTTCTAAGCTTGTCAGTGAATCTAAGCCTATGTTGATCTTAGGCGGTGGCAGTAATGTGGTATTTACCGATGATTTCAATGGCACCATTATAAAAGTGCTTACAAAAGGAATTAAGGTCGTTGAAGATGAGTTTAATTTCATCTTATCAGTTCAAGCAGGTGAAAATTGGCATGATTTTGTTGAATACTGTTTAGAAAATGGCATTAACGGCTTAGAGAATCTAGCGTTAATTCCAGGCACAGTTGGCGCCGCGCCTATTCAAAATATTGGTGCTTACGGTGTAGAAATCGATAATTTCTGCTCTCAAGTAGAATACTATGACTATACGACATCTCAGTTGATAACCCTTGATGCAGATCAGTGCCAGTTTGGTTACCGAGATTCAATTTTTAAACACCAGCTTAAGGATAAGGCTGTCATCACCGAGGTTAAATTTAGATTACCTAAGTTGTGGGCGCCTAATCTTGAATATGGACCACTAAAACACTTACAGGATGACAGTGTTAGCGCACAAATAATATTTGAAACAGTATGTGATGTGAGGCAAAGTAAATTACCGGATCCTAAGGTACTTGGTAATGTTGGTAGTTTCTTCAAAAACCCGATTATTTCAGCTAAGCAGTATCTTGAGTTATTAACCGAATTTAGTGATCTTGTCGGCTACGCGCAAACTGACGGCACGATTAAAATTGCCGCAGGTTGGTTAATTGATGAAGCTAATTTAAAAGGCTTTACAGTAGGCCGTGCTGCCGTGCATACCAAGCAAGCACTAGTGCTCGTTAACCTCGGTGGGGCAACGGGTAATGATATTTGTCAATTAGCTCATGCGGTGATGAATAAAGTTTACGATAAATTTAATATAAATTTAGAACCGGAACCAAGAATTATTGGCCCAAAAGGCGAGGTAGATATCTGATATGAATGGTCATTGGGTTAAAAAGAAACAGATCCTAGCTTTGCTTGATCATAGTGATTATGTCTCTGGTGAGCAAATTGCTCAAAAAGTGGGTTTATCACGCACCGCGGTAAACAACCACATCAGCCAGTTACTTGATTATGGCGTAGATATATACAGTGTTAAAGGCAAAGGCTATAAGTTATCTAACCCATTACCATTATTTGATGAGGCAAAACTATTGGCTGCAATAGATAATCGTTGCTTTTATTTTGATGACATTAACAGCACCAATGCCTTTATGTTGCAACACGCTGATGAATTGAAAACAGGTGATATTTGTATCGCTGAATATCAATCTGCAGGTAGGGGGAGGCGAGGACGTAATTGGGTATCTCCCTATGGGCACCATGTTTATGCTTCAATTTTTTGGCGCTTAAATCAAGGTATGAATGCAGCAATGGGCTTAAGCTTAATTGTTGGCTGCTCTATTGTAAAAACCTTAGAGAAATATGGTGTAGAAAATTTAGGCTTAAAATGGCCCAATGATATTTATAAAGATAATAAAAAATTAGCAGGCATTTTAATTGAATTGTCTGGCCATTCCTTGGATGAATGTAATTTAGTGATCGGTTTTGGCATTAACATGAGTATGTCTAATAAGCATGCTGAAGCTATTGATCAACCATGGAGTGACTTGAGTGCTTTAGCGGAGATGCCAAATAAAACTGATTTAATGATTGATTTACATCAACAACTTAAATCAGATTTACGCCTATTTGAATTACAAGGCTTAACGCCTTTTATACCGCAATGGGAAAAACATGATTTATTCATTCATAAAGAAGTGGATTTGATCATGGCACCTCATTCTCTATCGGGGATCTGTCGAGGAATTGATCAACAAGGCGCTATTTTATTGGAGATTAATGGCAGCATTACATCACACATTGGTGGCGAAATTAGCTTGAGGGCATCTGCCAAATAACCGTATTTATTTACGTAAAAGCACTTGGTCTACAAGGTGGTTCTGGGCTTTTTTTAAAATGAGGTTAGCGCGGGCACGACTGGGTTTGATGTTTGACTGTAAATTGGGGCCGTTAATTGTGTCCCAAATATTCGCTGCCGTAGCATTCGCTTCTTCATCAGACAGTGTCGAATAGTGATGGAAAAACGACTCAGGATCACTGAAAGCCCCTTGTCGGAATTTCAAAAAGCGTTGCTGGTACCAGTGTTTTAACAGTGACTCTTCAGCATCGACATAGATAGAGAAGTCGACATAATCTGACAAAAAGGTACTTTTATGATCAGGTGATGGATCTAATGATGTCTGTAATACATTAAGGCCTTCGATAATCAAAATATCGGGCTGATTAATTTCTTGGACACTATCCGTTAACCTATCGTAGCTGACATGAGAATATAACGGTGCCGATACGGATTCATCGCCAGCTTTAATGCTGGAAATAAAATCAATCAACATTTTCATGTCGTAACTTTCAGGAAAACCTTTGCGCTTAAGCAAATTACGTTGTTTAAGTTCTGCTAACGGGTATAAGAAGCCATCGGTGGTGACTAATTCGACTTTTGGGTGCTCTGACCAGCGTTGTAATAATGTTTGCAAAATACGTGCAGTGGTACTCTTACCGACTGCAACACTGCCTGAGATACTAATGATGTAAGGTGTTTTTGTCGGTTTATGACTTAAGAACTGATCAAGCACTTCACTGCGTTGATGTTTGGCACTGATAATCAGGTTGAGTAGGCGACTTAAGGGCAAATAAATATCCGTCACTTCATCGAGTGACAGTTGCTCATTCATGCCTCGAAGGTTTTCTAATTCTTCTTGGCTTAGTGTTAAAGGCACCGAATTACGTAATTCAGACCATTGTTGGCGCTGAAAAGAAAAATAAAGTGCTTGCTGAGATAATTTATTTGATGTCATAACGTCCTTTCCTTAGATCAGGCACAGTACACCAACAATATATATTGAACAATAGAAAATGCATTGATAGTTTTAGCAATAGTTTAAATCGAGGTATTTTTGAACGCAGTTGTTAAATTGAGCCTAAAAAAGCGACATTTAAGACTTTTTTTATCTTTTTTATGCTTTTGCTATTGCACTTGTGCCGACATTTACCTAATATCCGTTTCCGAAATGATTAGCCGGCATAGCTCAGTTGGTAGAGCAACTGACTTGTAATCAGTAGGTCCCGAGTTCGACTCTTGGTGCCGGCACCATTTTTCTGGAGGGGTTCCCGAGTGGCCAAAGGGATCAGACTGTAAATCTGACGGCTCAGCCTTCGAAGGTTCGAATCCTTCTCCCTCCACCATTTTTAAAGGTAGTTAGGTAGCCTTAAACAGGTTGCGCGGATGTCGTATAATGGTATTACTCCAGCCTTCCAAGCTGATAACGCGGGTTCGATTCCCGCCATCCGCTCCAAATTGCTGAACGACTTGATTGCTTAATATCTCTGTCAGAGTTATTAAGTCAATCAAATCCTTTAAATCAGCACGTCCTGTCTTATGCTAAACTAATCTCCTAAACTAATCGATTCGATGTCATTCAATGCATCGGATTTTTTCTATATGTGTTTTCATTACCAAGACTCTGGGTTGAGGCAATATCATGGCTAAAGAAAAATTTGAACGTAGTAAACCACACGTAAACGTGGGTACAATTGGTCACGTTGACCATGGTAAAACAACTCTTACAGCAGCTATCTCAGCTGTATTGTCAAAAGTATATGGTGGTGAAGTTAAAGATTTCGCACAAATCGATAA
>NZ_JAUOSH010000063.1:0-3634 GCF_030548765.1 Shewanella sp. 3_MG-2023
GATAGCTGTAATGGCGTACCCTGATCTCTGCCCGTATAGCCTCCAAAAATGTTAATTGCCCCATAACCGTCGCCTCACCAATGAACTGTATATATATACAGTTATAGTTCAAGTTAAGATAATTACTATGAAAAAGATGCATAAATCGTTTGATTGGCGCATCGATAATACTAACTAAAAATCTCATTGCGCCGTAAAATCTCGATCTAAGTGGCAGGGCTCATATGATTAGGGACTTTTAAATCGAGATTCTCGGCTTTATGTATTCAATTAATTTCAACAAGTTATGTTATTTTATAAAAACGCATTGTGAACTTCATTTTGAGAATTATTTACAGATATGTACTTTAAGTTGAGATTCTCAATTAGGCATCATTATAAGCCACTCTCTTTATAAACTAAATAGCTAACAAGGAGGGTAATTAGCGTACCTATCTAAACTCAGAATTCATATTAAGAACAATAGATTGATAATCTGAATCATGAGAAAATAATTTTTTTCATAGAAATAAGTTACATTTTTTGGTGAGCGTATAAAAATCTACAGCAGCAATACTCGAAGAAACTGTCAGATTTTACGTAGCGACGCCTGCTTTTTGACCGCTTTAAGGTTAGATTATTGTTTTAAAGTGTTTTTTATGGCAAAAGGGGCGTTATTAACAAAGTTTCTTGGTTCACAGAAATACAATAACGAGTTGATAAACTGGTTGTTAATGCTGTTATTTCTAGTTGTCACATTGCTTTAAAGGTGTTATCTGGACTAGATAATACAGTAATAGTTAAAAAGAAAAACAACAGTTTGTTGTATGAGAGAACGATAGAAGAGTGAGTGTAGTGGCTAAATAAATCTGGCCACTTGTTTAGAAGTTATCAGTACAAAACCATATTAATAGGAATGTAAGCACTAAATGGGTTAGCTGTCGTAACGCGTTTTTGCCCCATTGTGTGTTTCGACCGATTGAACAAACTCTTCACTAAAGCATCATTTGACTTACTTTTTTTCATGCCTAGAACTCTAACTATCTAACCAAATTTGCTAATCCACTACAGTGGCCAAATTAACTATGCCACTACAAAAGGCTTCACATCTATTCCTTCCCGATGTTTTAGCCTTATAAAGGGAATTGTCAGCTTGTAAAAACAAGTTATCGGTATCAATCACTTTTCCTTTGATAGTAGAAATACCAATACTTACCGTGACAACACCTGCATCGGTAGAGTATTCATGAATCATTGCTTCAGCTTGTATATTTTTTCTTATTCTTTCTGCGACATCTTTTGCTTCACGGAGGTTAGTATTGGACAATACAATCACAAACTCTTCTCCACCATATCTTGCTAGTAGATCAGAATCTCTATACACACTTTTTCTTAATTGGCTAGAAATTATCTTTAGTATACTATCCCCCGCAGCATGACCATAATTATCATTGTAGTTTTTGAAATTATCAATATCTATAATCAGAAGTGACAAGGGCTCACCAGATCGCATTGCTAAGGCTGAAATTTTTTTAAATATGCTGAATAAATACGACGATTATATAGCCCTGTCAAAGAATCAATCTCGCTAAGCTCCTTTAATTTTTTATTTACCTCAACTAATTCTTCTTTAAGCTTTTGGAGATTTACTTGCTCAGTAATATCACGACTAATACCGAACACTCCTATCAACTCACTTCCTCCATCTTTGTAAAGAGGCCATTTATAGGTAGATACCCAGCCCTCATTTCCATCTTTATCTGTATAAGGCTCGATTTTGTTTATTTTCTGTAATCCACCTTCGATTATTTTTTCATCTTCCTTACGATATGCGAATGCATCATCATGAGGAAACACATCAAAGTCATCTTTACCGCGAAGTTCCTTCCATGAGTTTTCCCCGACAAGATCTGCAAAGCTCTGACTGCACAATAAAAACTTATAATTCAAATCCTTAAAGTAGATGTAATCGCTAGTAATAGATAATAAGGACATGAAGTGACTGAGGAAATTACTTTGCATACATCTGCTCTCTTATTTTTCGGGGGCTCACAAAATTTCAGCGTTAAATTATCCGTCAATATTAAAGATAGCTGACTTGGCCAACTAAACCAAGTCACAGCCTTCATTACCTATGCCAATCGAAGTTGGTATGTTGTGGCTAAGTGAATTTGGCCACTAATTTAGAGTGAACCAACAACATTTTCTATCTCGCAATGTGCCCCATTGCGACTTAGCGAGTAAATTATTACGGTCACATTCCACCAGTTGTTTGGAGTTCTCTGCCTTCAAAAGTAACCATAAATAGTTTTAGAGTGTAGCTTCCTAAAATAGTGGTATTTAATATGCTATTCCCCTGTATATTATGCATCTTAGTAATTACAGGGTATAAGGAAGGGTATCATTATGGAGTCTTGTTTGATTTTCCATTTAAATCATCGTGTTACTTTCTTTTTGGCGGTGTGATGTAAATATCACAATAGTCTGTGACGTGGTGTAGTGAAATAGTTAATTTGGCCACAAATTAAAAGGTTAAACCACTGCGGGTAACACATGTGATGGTCAATGGAGTGAGGGCATTCGTTAGATTCCTTCACTACCCCTACAAAATCTAATGTGTATTACTATCGACTAGTACAATAACTCTAGCAAGCTTCTGTCCAGAAGTGGGTTAGGGAACTAACTTGTATTTGCCCCGAAATGTGTTTGAAATGGATATCTCTCGAGGTTTAGTCATTTGTATTTACCCTCAATAATCTAATATCACCTTCAATAGAGTGGCCAAATTCGCTATACCACTACACTTTTTCTAATCGATTATGACCGCCTTACTTGTCGTCCAAATGACTGGTTGCCTATACAGTTATAACTGATTTTCTTCAAATTGAGATAATTCTGACGCCAAAGGATGCGTAAAATGAGCTTTTTACGCATCGATAATTTTGTAACATTCTAGAAAACCCATACATATCAGTCTACTGCGAATTTTTTTAAAGTGTTGTATAGACCTCGTAAACAAAGATGCATTCTTTTTCCGGCAGTATTTTGAGCATTATTTACGTATTCGCGAAAATATTCGATTTACAACAATAACTTAGCGATGGTATCTTTGAAGTTTGAATTGAGCAGCCTGGAACATTATTGTGCTGCTATTGAATAAGCTGTTAAATGCCATGGATACATTAGAGAAACTTGCAGAGAAAAATAAAGCCCAAGAAAAGCACAGACGTAATGAGCACTTTTTTACAACTGTCATGATGCTGGTTTTATTTCCTTTTTTCTTTGGCATTGCCATCGATGTCGGCCTGATTGAATCATCTGTAAACTTCAACCTTTGGCTGTATGGCTTGGGTGCCCTTTGTTTTGGTTTGCCATTAGTAGCAATGGGCGATTTAATGCTATTTGCACGTTGGTTAAAGCTATTCGGATTGATTGCTGCTCAAGGTTGGTTTGTTTACTTTTGGGCTTTTCAAATGCAATCTTGGTTAGCATTCGTTCCACTAGCACCAGCATTTATTGGGCTGCAAATGCAATTGCCAAGGATCAAACAACAAGCTAAGAGTGAGCAAAATGGCACTTAATCGGGTAGCCGGAGGTATCTAACCTCCAGCCCCCACACCACCCTGCATGCGGCTCCGCACAGGGCGGTTCATTT
>NZ_JAUOSH010000064.1:0-3278 GCF_030548765.1 Shewanella sp. 3_MG-2023
ATTAATCTAACTCACTGTTAAGTATAGGCTTCATTGATATTTGTCAATTTTTATGTCTCAAATTATTTCCAAGGGTGATATCCCATGGGCAAAATCTATGACGGTATCCATAGATTGAGCTTCCTCATTGGTCAAGATGGCAAAATAGTACATGTGTTCGATAAATTTAAAACCAAAAACCACCATGAAGTGGTGTTATCGGTGTTAGAAACGCTTTAACTTAAGCCTTAAGTAAAAATTCCATAAAAAAAGCTTCGTTAATACGAAGCTTTTTTATTGCTGATTTTTAGTCAAAATCAAATTCAAGCTGATGTATTGCCGAAAGTTTCACCAGAGTCATCTTGCTCATTAGCGTCTTCATTTTCTGTTACTTCAGCTAAATTACGTTGGATGATATCTTGCTCTTGCGCCTCTTTCGGCAATAGGCTAATTAACTCGATACCGACTGGTAATTCATTAATTTCAGTACCTGAAATAATTTTTACTTTCTGATCTTTAGTCAGGTAAATTAACGGCATCGCCGTTTCACCATAACGCTGTTTAAAGTGTTCAAATGTAAAATTATCCGTAATATTAGTAACTTTAATGACAGCACCTTTCGCCATGTAACTGGCTATTTTGGCATAAGAAATTGACTCACCAAATAAACACAAACGCTTTAAATAAGACTCTGACAATTGATGTCTGGCACTTCCCCCTTCGGCATTATTTAAGCCATACACTTTATTGGTACCTAATAAGTCTTGAAAATGAAAACTCACTAAAGGGTTTAATTGACGATAGGGAGATAACACTAGCACTCGACCTATACCACTTAAATCCATAAAGTTTTCGGCGTGTTCAGAGGCCGGATTACCAAAATAAACCGGGATATTCGCCATTCTCGCTTGACGAATGTTGTCCCAGTTATTATCGGCTAATACCACTTTCACTTGCTTAGCCGTTAACACCTTAGCTAACTCACGTGAAAACTTAGAGGCACCAAATAACAGTAAGCCTTGTGATGAATCGGCCTTTACACCTAAAAACTTAGCCCATGGGCCTGCCGTTAAGCTTTGTATTACAACAGTGCCAATAATAATTAAAAACACTAATGGCACTATCGAGCTGGCACCATTAACCCCAATAGCTTCAAGCTTAATGGCAAATAACGAAGAAATTGCCGCTGCAACTATCCCTCTTGGTGCGACCCAACTTAAAAACCATTTATCAGCTCTAGATAAACTAGTACCAATACCAGAAATCCAGATACTCAGAGGCCTTGCAACCAACAACACGACCAGTAAGACACCGACACCGCCCCAACCTAAATCAAGCATCGCGGTCGAGTTAAGTCTTGCCGCTAATAAAATAAACAAGGCGGAGATCAGTAATACGGTAAGAGTCTCTTTAAACTCTAAAATATCCGCAATATCAACCCCACGCATATTCGCTAACCAAATGCCCATCACAGTCACGGTTAACAGCCCAGACTCTTCTTGGATCAAATTAGAACCAACAAAGACGCCCAGCATAATAGTTAATACCGCAGTATTTTTAAGATAATGAGGAAACACATTACTACGAAGTGCAATGCCAATGAGATAGCCAGCAAGCGCCCCAAGTCCAAAACCTAACAGTAATGTCATGCCTAAAGCGAATAATATATGGGTGGTGGGATCTGCAGCGGTCGCCACAGCAATATATTCATAAACTAATACTGCCAAAATTGCCCCGATAGGGTCTATGACTATTCCTTCCCAGCGTAAGATGCTGGCAAGGTTTGATTTTGGCCTTACTGTGCGCAGCATCGGCACTATTACTGTTGGACCTGTCACTACCACTAATGCACCAAAAAGTAGCGCCATGGGCCATTCAAAGCCTAATAGCCAATGAGCGCCTGGGGCGATACAAGCCCAAGTTATAAAGGCACCAAAGGTCACTAAGTTTGTCACCATGCGGCCGTGATCTTTGATTTCTTTAAAATTGAGGGTTAACGCGCCTTCAAAAAGAATAACCGCGACCCCCAATGAAATAATGGGAAACAGCAAATCGCCAAAGATAGCATCAGGGTCTAAAATGCCAAGCCCCGGACCAAGTAACAAACCGCATAACAATAACGGTAATATTGCAGGAAGACGAAACTTCCAACCTAACCATTGACACAATAAAGACAGCACGCCAATCAGCGCGAGCATGCCAGTTATGTGTTCTACCATGGACAATTCCTTTTTTATATTTTCTGCGATATAGCTCGCGAGTTTGTATCTTTAATAAAATACTAAATTACACATCAGAGCAAGGCTTAATTAAAACATCTACCGTAATTTTTTAACTTAACATCAACCTTTTAACCTGCTGATTGGAAGTATCTAAAGCTTAATAATTTTCACGTTAAAGCCGCAGAACAATAGACTCAGCTTAAGATAAATACATTCAATGTCATAAATTACAGGCACAAAAAAGCCCTTGTCTTATGACAAGGGCTAATCTGTTCGGCGCAGCGGACGGGACTCGAACCTGCGCCCCCGGCGTGACAGGCTCAGCTTACTAATACAAAGTAACCAACTGCTGCTTTTATTCAAGCAATTCATTTAACCAATTGAAGTAACTAATTCAAGTAACTAATTCAAGTAATTAATCCAATTAACTAATTCATTAAAATAAGCCCAACAGCATAAATTACAGGCACAAAAAAGCCCTTGTCTTATGACAAGGGCTAATCTGTTTGGCGCAGCGGACGAGACTCGAACCCGCGCCCCCCGGCGTGGCAGCCTCAGCTTACTAATACAAAGTAACCAACTGCTGCTTTTATTCAAGCAATTCATTTAGCCAATTCAAGTAACTAATTCAAGTAACTAATTCAAGTAATTAATCCAATTAACTAATTCATTAAAATAAGCCCAACAGCATAAATTACAGGCACAAAAAAGCCCTTGTCTTATGACAAGGGCTAATCTGTTTGGCGCAGCGGACGAGACTCGAACCCGCGCCCCCCGGCGTGGCAGCCTCAGCTTACTAATACAAAGTAACCAACTGCTGCTTTTATTCAAGCAATTCATTTAGCCAATTCAAGTAACTAATTCAAGTTACTAATTCAAGTTACTAATTCAAGTTACTAATTCAAGTAATGAATCCAATTAACTCATTCATTAAAATAAGCCCAACAGCATAAATTAAAGGCACAAAAAAGCCCTTGTCTAATGACAAGGGCTAATCTGTTTGGCGGAGCGGACGGGACTCGAACCCGCGACCCCCGGCGTGACAGGCCGGTATTCTAACCAACTGAACTACCGCTC
>NZ_JAUOSH010000065.1:0-3179 GCF_030548765.1 Shewanella sp. 3_MG-2023
GTTCTTTAACAATTTGGAAAGCTGATAGTATTTAATACGATGATGTCTGTCGTTGTATTAATTACAAATCGTATTATTGGGAAATTAATCCTTTTCTGATAATACATTGAGTTCTCAAAACACTTTATTAAGTGTCTTGAATATTCTAAAAACTAAGGCGAATTTGTGTACTCGCAAGAGATGCAAATTATGTAATAAACCAGCTAGTTACGATACAGCTGTTAGGGCTACCCGCTCTGACAACGATTAAGTTTCCTTGTGAAACTCATTTGGGTTGTATGGTTAAGTGACTAAGCGTATACGGTGGATGCCTTGGCAGTCAGAGGCGATGAAGGACGTAGTAACTTGCGAAAAGCGTTGGCGAGCTAGTAACAAGCATTTGAGCTAACGATGTCCGAATGGGGAAACCCGGCCACATAAGTGGTCATCATAACGTGAATACATAGCGTTATGAGGCGAACCTGGGGAACTGAAACATCTAAGTACCCAGAGGAAAAGAAATCAACCGAGATTCCCCTAGTAGCGGCGAGCGAACGGGGATTAGCCCTTAAGTCTATGGGGTGTTAGTGGAATGAGTTGGAAAGCTCAACGGTACAGGGTGATAGTCCCGTACATGAAAACTAACCATAGATGAAAACGAGTAAGGCGGGACACGTGACATCCTGTTTGAATATGGGGGGACCATCCTCCAAGGCTAAATACTCCTGACTGACCGATAGTGAACCAGTACCGTGAGGGAAAGGCGAAAAGAACCCCTGTGAGGGGAGTGAAATAGAACCTGAAACCGTGTACGTACAAGCAGTGGGAGCGGTTCTTGAGACCGTGACTGCGTACCTTTTGTATAATGGGTCAGCGACTTACGTTTTGTAGCGAGGTTAAGCGAATAGCGGAGCCGTAGGGAAACCGAGTGTTAACTGCGCGTTTAGTTGCAAGGCGTAGACCCGAAACCGAGTGATCTAGCCATGGGCAGGTTGAAGGTTGAGTAACATCAACTGGAGGACCGAACCGACTAATGTTGAAAAATTAGCGGATGACTTGTGGCTGGGGGTGAAAGGCCAATCAAACTCGGAGATATCTGGTTCTCCTCGAAAGCTATTTAGGTAGCGCCTCGAGCGAATACCACTGGGGGTAGAGCACTGTTAAGGCTAGGGGGTCATCCCGACTTACCAACCCTTTGCAAACTCCGAATACCAGTGAGTACTACTCGGGAGACAGACGGCGGGTGCTAACGTCCGTCGTCAAAAGGGAAACAACCCAGACCATCAGCTAAGGTCCCAAAGTTATTGCTAAGTGGGAAACGATGTGGGAAGGCTTAGACAGCTAGGATGTTGGCTTAGAAGCAGCCATCATTTAAAGAAAGCGTAATAGCTCACTAGTCGAGTCGGCCTGCGCGGAAGATTTAACGGGGCTAAGCAATACACCGAAGCTATGGGTTTGCTCTTATGAGCAAGCGGTAGAGGAGCGTTCTGTAAGCGGTTGAAGGTGAAGGGGTAACCCACACTGGACGTATCAGAAGTGCGAATGCTGACATGAGTAACGATAAAGGGAGTGAAAAACTCCCTCGCCGAAAGACCAAGGGTTCCTGTCCAACGTTAATCGGGGCAGGGTGAGTCGACCCCTAAGGCGAGGCCGAAAGGCGTAGTCGATGGGAAACGGGTCAATATTCCCGTACTTCTGCTAACTGCGATGGAGAGACGGAGAAGGCTAGGCTAGCGCGGCGTTGGTAGTCCGCGTTTAAGGTTGTAGGCTGTAAACTTAGGCAAATCCGGGTTTACATTAGGCTGAGAACTGATGACGAGTCACTAAGGTGATGAAGTAGTTGATGCCATGCTTCCAGGAAAATCTTCTAAGCTTCAGGTTAGTAGGAATCGTACCCCAAACCGACACAGGTGGTCGGGTAGAGAATACCAAGGCGCTTGAGAGAACTCGGCTGAAGGAACTAGGCAAAATGGTACCGTAACTTCGGGAGAAGGTACGCTGCTGTTGGTGATGGGACTTGCTCCCTAAGCTGACGGCAGTCGCAGATACCAGGTGGCTGCAACTGTTTATCAAAAACACAGTACTGTGCAAAATCGCAAGATGACGTATACGGTATGACGCCTGCCCGGTGCTTGAAGGTTAATTGATTGGGTTATCTTCGGAGAAGCTCATGATCGAAGCCCAAGTAAACGGCGGCCGTAACTATAACGGTCCTAAGGTAGCGAAATTCCTTGTCGGGTAAGTTCCGACCTGCACGAATGGCGTAATGATGGCCACGCTGTCTCCAGCCGAGACTCAGTGAAGTTGAAATTGCGGTGAAGATGCCGTATACCCGCGGCTAGACGGAAAGACCCCGTGAACCTTTACTATAGCTTGGCACTGAACATTGAACCTACATGTGTAGGATAGGTGGGAGACTTTGAAGCTTCGTCGCTAGATGGAGTGGAGTCAATCTTGAAATACCACCCTTGTAGTTTTGATGTTCTAACCGCGGCCCCTTATCGGGGTTCGGGACAGTGCCTGGTGGGTAGTTTGACTGGGGCGGTCTCCTCCCAAAGAGTAACGGAGGAGCACGAAGGTTGGCTAAGTACGGTCGGACATCGTACGGTTAGTGCAATGGCATAAGCCAGCTTAACTGCGAGACATACACGTCGAGCAGGTACGAAAGTAGGTCATAGTGATCCGGTGGTTCTGTATGGAAGGGCCATCGCTCAACGGATAAAAGGTACTCCGGGGATAACAGGCTGATACCGCCCAAGAGTTCATATCGACGGCGGTGTTTGGCACCTCGATGTCGGCTCATCACATCCTGGGGCTGAAGTCGGTCCCAAGGGTATGGCTGTTCGCCATTTAAAGTGGTACGCGAGCTGGGTTCAGAACGTCGTGAGACAGTTCGGTCCCTATCTGCCGTGGGCGTTGGATGATTGAAGGAAGCTGCTCCTAGTACGAGAGGACCGGAGTGGACGAACCGCTGGTGTTCGGGTTGTTATGCCAATAGCATTGCCCGGTAGCTACGTTCGGAATCGATAACCGCTGAAAGCATCTAAGCGGGAAGCGAGTCCTAAGATGAGTCATCCCTAGAGATTTAATCTCTCTAAAGAGCCGTTCGAGACTAGGACGTTGATAGGCAGGGTGTGTAAGCGTTGTGAGGCGTTGAGCTAACCTGTACTAATGACTCGTGAGGCTTAACCATACAACCC
>NZ_JAUOSH010000066.1:0-2778 GCF_030548765.1 Shewanella sp. 3_MG-2023
ATCAGTAAATGAATGTTGGTGTTGGCAACTCAAAATGAAAGGCGTTATGTTATAACTTCAAAATAATGGGTGGCTATCTATTACCGGCTAGTCATGTAACCATGATGAAGCCTTAAAACGATCACTCAATACTTAATATGGGAACATGTGCCTAAGCTCACACATTTCTTGTAAATAGGACTTGGTGAACACTTATGTTAATTGAAGTAGCAGAAATCAGAATTTTTCGATTAACTTTAGCCAAACATGGTCTTTTTCGTTGGATTATTTTTGGCGAAATAATTATAACGCTTCATCCATACCCTCCCCAAATTAATGACAAATTCCGACTAGAGCGACTAAGTAAATGACTTTTAAACGTAAACTCCACTCACATGGGTGGTTTATCATGATCAACGCACTGTTAGCTATGCTTATTTCTTTGCGTTATTTCGCATTTCTGCCTGAGTGGCCAACAGATCTGCTTGGTGGCGCATTCATTATAGTGTCTACGATTGGACAAATGGCCTTATTAGCGGGTGTATTAGGTGCTTTATCCATAGTATTCTTACCATTACCTGCTTTACCAAGGAATCTATTGCAAGCCTTATTAGCTTCGGTTGGTTTAGCGATCTTATTTATAGATACTGATGTTTTTGCATTATATCGTTTTCATATAAATGCTGTAGTTTTAGATTTAGTCCTTTCTGGTCAAGTGGTTAGTTTTCCATTAAGCGTATGGACTATTGTAATTGCGAGTATCGTCGCGTTATTTTTGGCTCAATATTTCTTGGTGCGTTGGTTGGATACCCACCCGCACGTCTTATCACTTAAGTTAGGCAGAAAGTTCACGGCTCTCGTATTTCTATCACTGCTGGCGATGAATTCTATCCATATTTGGGCGGCTGCAAACGTCTATCAACCAGTGACAAACGTTAAACGCTATCTACCTCTATTTTATCCTGCAACTGCGAATGAGTTCATGAGCAAGCAGGGTTGGATCGATCAAGATGCTATTGACCGTCAAAAGTCTATGAGTATGAATACTAAGAACGACTTAAACTATCCATTATCGCCATTAGAAACGGTAGCAGTAGATACACCAACGAATATACTGGTTTTGGTGATTGATTCATGGCGTGCCGACTCGTTTAATCAAGAGATAACACCTAATTTGTGGGAGTTAGCTCAATCTCAATCAGCCGCTGTATTTGAAAACCATATGGCATCAGGTAATTCGACTCGAACCGGTATTTTCGGATTATTTTACGGCATACCAGGTACGTATTGGCATGCTTTTCTTGCAAATCATCAGCCTTCATTGCTGATTAAAAGAATGCAAGAACTTGACTATGAACTTGGTGTTTTTTCCGCTGCACGCCTAAATAAACCAGAGTTTGATCAAACCGTATTTGCGAGTGTGCCGAATTTAAGGTTGGGTTCCATTGGGCAGACACCTGCAGAGCTAGACCAAAATTTAACAATGGATTGGGTTAAGTGGAATCAAGCTAGAGATAAATCAAAGTCAGCATTTTCATTTTTGTTTTATGATTCTGTACACGGTTATGATTTCCCAACGAATTATGAGCATAAATTTGAACCAATGTGGTCTAAAGTTAACCATCTCGAGTTGAATAACGACACCAATCCAGAGCTGTACTTTAACCTATACAAAACCTGCGCTCATTATACTGATAGCTTAATAAAACAAGTTTTCGATGAGCTAAAGTCGTCAGGTGAGCTTGAAAATACCCTCGTTATTATTACCGGTGATCATGGTGAGGAAATGAATGACAATAAGCTGAACTTCTGGGGACATAATAGTAATTTTACCAACGCTCAAGTTCAGGTTCCATTTCTTGTCTTCGGCCCAGGGTTCAATCGAGACTCAACCCCCTGGAATCTTGAAACACTAACGAGCCATAATGATTTAGTACCTACTTTGATGAAAAACTATTTAGGTGTTAAAAACCCACTGAGTGATTACTCTACAGGGGAAGACTTGTTAGGTGAGGAAGTCCTCAGAGATTGGCTTATTACTTCAAAGTACAGTGGTTATGCCGTTATTACTAAAGAGACAATATTAGAAGTTTTTGGTAGCGGTGATTACTCATTAATGGATAAAACTAACCGAGAATTAAAAAATCAGTCGGTAAATTATGCACATCTGCAAGAGGCGCTAGAACAGCTCAGTCGCTTTAGTCATTAATGGCAAAGTAAATGAGTGTAATGGGATGCGTATATGTCGACCTTGATGCCGGTATGAAGATAATTCTTAAACTCATTATCAGTTTGAAGTAAAAAAATGAGAGGTTTCATCAGCATGAATCAAGGTCGCTTTCTTTAAGGCATATTTTATTGCTTGATACAACGGGCTCAGCATTGAAGCGACTTTTTTGTGCTTCACGAATCGCGCTAGCGGCGTTTTTCAAGACAGTTGTCGCCTAAATTGTTAAGCAGCTTCTTTATGTTGCTCTGGATTTAACTCCACAGCGCCTATTGGCTGCCAGTTTCGCTCTTCTTTTGACCATCGCTCTGGATGTTCATTTCTTTTTGTCTGATACAACGCTTTTCGCTTCGCCAGTATTCCCATATCAAGACCATCATGCCTCTAGTTTGGTGTCACAAACTTAATCCTGCTATGGCGATGCTCGTTGTTGTACCAAAAATAAATAACATGGCCACCCATGATTAATGGCTTTATATCAAACTCTCTACTAATAATAACAAGGCCACCCATTCTAGTTGGCTAAATGTTAAACACTCTACTAGGCTTTAGTTATTACTTAATTTTCGGTA
>NZ_JAUOSH010000067.1:0-2658 GCF_030548765.1 Shewanella sp. 3_MG-2023
AATGAACTCAGTTTGTAATTGCACTAACTGTAAACAACGTACGGGAAGTGCTTTTGGAATATCTACTTATTTTAAAACTGATGCTGTATTAAAGAAATCAGGCGAAACAAAGATTTATAAGTTGTGGCATAAAGAGCAAGATCACGAACAAAACCGTCATTTTTGTACTCAATGCGGTACTACGCTGTATTGGACTATATCAACCATGCCTCATTTAATTGGTGTCGCTGGTGGTTGTTTTTCAGCTTCTGAAATTTTAGAACCAACTCATACATTAAATAACTCTGATAAATGTCAGTGGATTAGCTTTCCTTCTAACTGGCAAGTTCAAGAGTAATTTGCATATAACAGATAAGGATAGGCCGCGCGTAGCCGCGGCCTTATCCCAAGTGTTGAACAAGCCCGAGTGATACCTTTATAGTGTAAATATCGGCGTAAGATCTTACGCTTTTTCGATGTGTGCAGAGCAGTTACATTTTTTACTAGCCGCATCGATCCCTTAGCATCGTCAGCTAATTTTGTTACCTAATAAATTAACATGGCCACCCATTCCAGGTGGCTAAATATCAAACACTCTACTAGGCTTTGGTCATTACTTAATATTAGGTAGTTGATGATGGCCAGACCTAGAAAAACACTCGTGAGCTTAGAAGACACCCCTTACTATCACTGCTGTACGCGGGTGGTGCGCAAAGCATTTTTGTGTGGATTTGATAAGTCGACTGGTGATAACTATGAACATCGCCGAGAGTGGGTTGATTCGCGTATTATTGAATTAGCGACGATTTTTGCGATTGATATTTGTGCTTATGCCGTGATGAGTAACCATTTACATGTGGTGCTTAAAGTCGATGTGGATAAAGCCAAAGAATGGTCTGATATAGATGTGCTTACCCAATGGCATAAAGGCTTTAAAGGCACCTTGCTGACCCATAAATTTGTTAAAGGTGAAGTCCTTAATGAGTTTGAATTAAAGACGGTTAATGATTGTATTGGGCTATATCGAGAACGTTTAACCGATATTAGTTGGTTTATGCGTTCCTTGAGTGAACCGATTGCGAGAATGGCCAATAAAGAAGACAAGTGTACAGGTCGCTTTTGGGAAGGGCGCTTTAAATCTCAAGCCTTGTTAGATGATGCGGCCGTACTCGCCTGCATGGCTTATGTGGACTTAAATCCCATTCGCGCCAGGATGGCAGCAACACCTGAAACCTCCGATTACACCAGTATTCAGCGTCGCATTAATTCAGCTATAAACTGTGAGCAACCAAAAGCGTTGCTTCCCTTTGTGGGCAATGAGCGTTTAGATATGCCCAATGGTTTAATGTTTAGCGTCAAAGATTACATTGTGCTGGTTGAAGATACTGGGCGGATTATTCGTGATGATAAACGTGGCGCCATCAGCGCGAGTAGTCAGGATATTCTCAATCGATTGAATATACCTGCTGAAAACTGGTTAAAAATCACCACTGAATTTGGTGCATTATTTAAAGGAGCTGTAGGGGCGTTACCTGCATTAACTGAATATTGTGAACATTTAGAGCGTAAACGACGACAAGGCGCAGCTAACTGTCAGCGCTGGTTGTGCGCTTAATAAATCATTTCTTAATTTAAAATAACAGCATTTCCCACTTGATTGATATCAAGCTTTTCTGCTGTGTTTGATTTAGTTTATGAGTGAATTTTGGTGATTAATGATGAAATATTCAGTCCTTTGGCAGGAATAATCCCATCAGTAAATGAATGTTGGTGTTGGCAACTCAAAATGAAAGGCGTTATGTTATAACTTCAAAATAATGGGTGGCTATGTATTTAGTTTATGTTATAACTTCAAAATAATGGGTGGCTATGTATTTAGTTTATGGGTGGCTATGTATTTAGTTTTTCAGCCCAAACCGAAAACGTTCAAGCTTTAGAGCAGGCTTGGAAACACATCAATAAAGCAATTAATTCCGCTTATTCAAGCGATCAGCAATCAACAGCAGAAATTCAAACAAAGCTACTAGCTCAAGTCTATTGTGCTTTTGCTGAAGCTGTATTTTCTAAACTGATTCATACCCCAGATTCTTTTCTTGCTTCAGAGATAACTCAAATAAAAGCCAAGGGAAAAAGAAACATTGTAGAGGCTTGGAAAAAGTGTGTTGAATTAGCTTTGCAGAAAGTACAAGGCAAGAGCAGTGGGCATGTTGCAAACGCTAATCAAAAAATCTGTTCACTAATCGATGACTATGTTTATGATCCTAGTTTACTTCGGAATAAAATCGCACATGGGCAATGGCGTGTCGCTTTAAATTCAAACAATACCAAGGTGAATAGTGAATTGACAACGAAGATTCAAACTATAAACGTAATAGATTTGTATCGTGCGAAAGAAGCCTTTCAAAGCTTATTTAGAATTGTCGAGGATATAATAGAGTCACCCAATAAAGCACACCATAGAGATTACTGGCTTCACATCACTGACTTTGAAACTTCGCAGAAAAAGATGGAATCTTGGACTCTGAGCAACAAAATTGATGCCCTTAAGAAAAAGAAACAATATGCAAAGTTAGCTAGGCAGAAGCATAACAAGGCAGAAGCATAATCGGGTAGCCGGAGGTATCTAGCCTCCAGCCCCCACACCACCCTGCATGCGGCTCCGCACAGGGCGGTTCCCAA
>NZ_JAUOSH010000068.1:0-2518 GCF_030548765.1 Shewanella sp. 3_MG-2023
TACTCTAAAGTCACAAATGAAACTGGTAAAAAAGCTCCACGAGACGGATTTGTCAGATGGCTTTGGACTTGCTTCATTGCCCATCTCTCTCATCAGAAAATATCGCAGTAATGCTTCTAAGTTTCATTGGCAACATATCTTTCCTGCTAGCCGCCGTTGTATGCACCCAAGTGACAACTACGTGTGCAGACACCATATTCATCCAACGGCTTTTTCACGAGCATTAAGGCAAGCTACCACTAACAGTGGTATAGATAAGCGCGTTACCGCCCATACTTTCCGCCATTCGTTTGCAACATCTTTATTACTCAAAGGCCATGACATTCGCACCATCCAGGAGTTATTGGGACACAGTGATGTCAAAACAACCGAGATATATACCCATGTGATTGGTGGCCATCATACTGGGGTCATAAGTCCTCTTGATAGTCTTTAAGGCATACAACAAGACTAGCTACTAAAGCCATATCTTTTGCTTTCTGCATTAGTAAATATAAGGCAAACACAGAAACACAAAATTAGAATGAGTCATTGTTCTAAATGATAATGGGGCATAAACGCGTTAAGCCCCTAACCCACTTCTGGACATTTTCGTGTTAGGACTTTGGGTAATCATGGCATTTCAGATTACCCAAAGTATGGATAAGCTCTAAACCTGTGGCCAATTTCAATTGGCCACTACACTCGCTAATCTAGCGACCTAAAATAACGTTATTATGCGTTTAGTTTTAATGTTGGTACCACCGTTCTCGCCAAGCTAGCGACCCAAAAGGTAGACTGCCAACATGTGGGTAAAGGACTGCCAGCGTTAATGTACCTGTCGCGATACCTTTATCGCGGCGTGTTACCCGATAAAAATATCGTCAGTAATATCGACGGACAAATTAGTTTTGAGTATCAAAATAGCCAAACCGACACCACTGAAATACGTACATTACCTACTGTCGAATTTCTATGGTTGGTACTGCTACACGTATTACCAAAAGGTTTACGGCGAGTCAGAGATTATGACTTGTTGAGAGGCAGTGCAGCCAAGCTACGGCAACGAATACGCTTGATGCTCGCCGTGGCTGGGACGGTGTTTGCGCCGCTCGAAAACACCATAAAAACGCAAGCCATACGACCTTGCCCTTGTTGCCGACAACCGATGATATTTATGGGGGTGCATAGGAATAAGCATGCACGACTGACAAGCTGTCTTAGGCAAAAACCAACCACACCTAACGCCACTGTTTAAGCCGAAGGATAAAAAAGTTAACACTTAAGATGCAGAGCAAGAAAAGTATAAGGAGCTGCTAAGGCATTGATATTTTTAGGTAACGAAATTAGCTGGCGATGCTAGGGGAACGATGCGGCTAGTGAAAAATGTTACTACTCAGCACACACCGAAAAAGCGTAAGATCTTACGCCGATATTTACACTATAAAGGTATCACTCGGGTTTGTTCAACACTTGGGATAAGGACGCGCCTACGCGCGGCCTATCCTTATCTGTTATATTTTCATTTCATCTGAGCGCAGCAGAGAAAAGACTTTAAGGTCATGATATGAACCTTTCCATTTGCCATGCTGCCTTAATGTACCATCACACTTGAACCCTAACCGCTCCAATACAATTTCAGAAGCCCTATTACCAAGCATTACGTATGCTTCTATTCTGTTGACAAATTTAGGGCACTGCTTAGAAAATGAATACTCAACAACGCTCTTTACAGCTTCCGTAGCATAGCCTTTTCCCCATGAGTCTTTAATAAATTCATACCCAATAACAGCTATGTCATTACTTTCTTCAAAACGGTTAATGCCACAACTACCTATAAAATTGTTAGTTGATTTTTCACGGATTGCCCACCTGACACTCTTGCTTTCTTGAAACCGTTTTGTGTCATTTTCAATTAGCTCAACAGCCTCACTTTCTATGCTGAAATGCAAGTCGTAAAACTCAGTAACATCGCTATCAGAAAACATAGCAAAAATTGATTTGGAATCATCAACAGTTTGCTCATTTAAGATAAGTCTTTTTGTCTCAATTATTGGAAAATTACTCATAACTCTCTGAAAATATAACGCCCCAAGCAGGGGATTTTATGAGCGCTTTTCAGCGAGTAAAATTCCCGCTGACTTGGCTTGTGTACGCCCAGCATGGGCATGAACTAATGAGGTGAAAGTCCTCTGTAGGAAGGTCACCGTTTATTAACATGCTGTTATTAAACGTTAACTACTAGCGAATGGCAAGGGCTTATCCGCGAGGATTGGTCTGGAGGAAGCCGCTAGCAAATTTGCGAGCTGATGAACAAGAACATCATATGAGGCGTAGGCTAGAGGTGAGTTGGCACAAGACGACGAAACCACGTGATCTAATGGCCACCGTAAATGATGCAGCAGTGCAAAGAAAGTTCATGTTCTTATCTGGGGAGATCTACTTAACACGCGATCGGTAATTAACCAGTAAGGCTCTGGTTTATAAGTGCCTTGGCTTTTCAGCGCCATCGACTGAAAAGAGCGAATCAGATGGAAAC
>NZ_JAUOSH010000069.1:0-2489 GCF_030548765.1 Shewanella sp. 3_MG-2023
CAAACCCACACAAAAATGCCTTACGTACCACACGCGAACAACAGTGGTAGTAAGGCGTATCTTCTAAACTCACGAGTTTTTTTCTAGGTCTGGCCATCTTTAGTCACCAAGTAATGAGCAATAACTCAAGCCTAGTAAGGAGTACAATATTTAGCCACTTAGAGTGGGTGGCCATGTTATTAATGTTATTTATTTGATATATAGCCATTAATCATGGGTGGCCATGTTATTTATGCTTGGCTGTAATGCCGGCGACGCTGCTGAAGCATAAACATTAACAATGGCTGGCCAGATTTATTCTTTTTATGTCTTAGTTATTTTTTACTCTTCTTTTAATAAGTCTGACTCAATTCCATTTTCTTTTAGCAGCTTAAATATATTACTTGGTAAGATAAACAAGGAAGTTGCCCCCTCTTCAACCGATAATAATGCTTGCTTCGGAAACCACTCCATAGCCAAACCTATAACATGCTGAAAGTAATCTGCAGTTTCATTACTAAAAACCTCATCCAAATTAATATCTCCTACCACTTTCTCATTTAAACTAATCGTTAATACGCCATCTTTGACTTCATCTTGGTAGCTAACACTATCATGCTCACCACGTAACTTAACTAACTGCTCTAAGGGGTCAATAAAACCTATATAAGGTGAGCGAATATTATCTAAATCATTAATGTCAAATAACTCAATCGTTTCAGCTTCAAAATGGTCAGCTAAACACGCTATGATTTCAGTTCTATTTGTACCATCAAGTAGTAGCTGATTAAGTTCATCCTCGACATTAGTCTTATTGTTTTCAATATCCACTTCTTCAGTTTTATCTTTTGAAAAGTATTCATCGTCTGTCAGATACTTACCCGCCCTGACATTCGCCCAAATGGTTTTCCATTCTGGGGCAATCTCTTCGGAATCAAGTTGCTTAAACCAAAGCTCTGCGATTGTTTGAAACGCCGCAGAATATTGCTGCCGTTGCTGGTAAAACTGCAGGCTAGTCGCCAGCATCCGACCCAGTATTTCTTCAGAATCATCCCATCGCATTTGTCTTCTATACATTTCTGTAGAGAGATATTGACTTAAGTTACAAAGATGTTGAATAGAGAAAGCATTAAAATATGGCTGGAATGATTCACCATCTTTATCCTTTTTTATAATTGCCGCCAACTTATCGATAGAGAATAATGCACCACTATTTAACGGCCGAAGCGCTTCAAGCCGAGCTGGTTCTGTCTGATTAACATAAGCGTCATCGAGAAATTGCTGATTTAAGAATAAAAACTGATAAAGTAGTTGCTCACGCTGTAAAAAAAGTGACTTTACATTTTCAGTCGCATTTAATGGCGTCAACAATCGACTTCTATTTTTAATTAATAAATAGCTAGTACTGATACTGCCCAGCATTGATTCTTCACAGCGGGCTTCAGATTTGATGCGCTGAAACTCTGCAAACCAAACGTTAATATCATCTGATGGGTGCCACGCTAAACAGTAGATAAGCGGTACAGGTTCTGCCCATGCAATATCTTCTTGTTTACGTATTCCCTTTAGAAAATAGGGCTCCATATATTTAACTTCTTTTTTAGAGTATTGGTGCTCTAACAGGCGTTTTTTTAACTCAGTCCATAATACCTTACGAGCCTTCATCCATTTTTTATCTTCAACTTTCCAATACATTTTTTATTACTCCACTGCATTAATTAAGTCTTCCATACCTTCCAGCAAGTTATTATCTAAAAAGTCTTTCATTATCGCCTTAGTATTTTGAACGCCAACCATACTGTAAAATAACGACTCACACGTTTTAGTATGCGCAACATGCTCGTTATCTGTTTTCTTTTTCACATCACTTTTGGCTGCTGCAGGTACCTTACAAAGTCGCTCGTCCAATTTTATTTTCTTCAAATCAGTCGTTTTAGGACCTTTATACTTTTTATCTTGGGAGACGAACTGCTGAAAACGCCAAGATAATTTTTGCAAACTAGGTTCATCTTCAGATTCAAGCTCTAAGAAATCAGAAAAGAACTCTTTATGGATATGCTGCCCTCGCTTTGGCTTGCTAGGGTAACCAGTCCATTCCTTTAGGAGACTTTTATTGAGTGGCATTTGCAGAGACTTCAATTCAAGCCACTCTTCTCCCTCATTGGTAAGCACGATATCCACCTCGCGGGAATAACTTGTAACACTGTTAAATGCGATCTTTCTCGAAGCTTCTATCGCTTTCACTTTAGGTTGAGATGAATCTACCTGACTTATTAAATGTTTATATGCCACCATAACTAAGTGAAACTGAGCGCCATATTTTTGCTGTCGGCCAAAAAACTTAATAGGGCTAAACATTCTGATATACAGCTCCCTAAGGGCTATTGCACTACCTCTATTTTCATCTGGGGAACTAACAAATAACCCACAATTACAAAGCCACCCATTATTTAGAAGTTATAACATAACGCCATTCGTTTTAAGTTGCTAACACTTACATCCATTAACTG
>NZ_JAUOSH010000007.1:0-166163 GCF_030548765.1 Shewanella sp. 3_MG-2023
CATTAACGTTGATGACAGCGGCAAAGGGCAACGTATTAAGAATGCCAATGCAAGACGCAGTATTCCAATCCACCAAACCCTGATAGAGCAGGGCTTTATTGAATTCGTAGATAAGCGTAAAAAACATCCCCAGCTGTTTAATTACAAACCAGTGGGATTAGTGGAAGATTGGTCAAAAACCTATTGTAAGCACCTATCGATATTACAAACCTGCATTGGCATGAAAGCGAGTCAACGACCAACGGCTTATAGTCTACGACACACTTTTATCGATGAGTTTAAGCGTTTGGATATCAGCGAGCATATTGTGGCGCAGATAGTCGGCCACGCAAACCCAAACATCACCTACGGCCGCTATGGGAAGGATATTCAGGCTAGGGCATTACTCAAATACATTGAGCGACTTGAATATAATATTTGATGATCGGTGTGTTTATTCGAAAGTGGTAGAGGAGTGTGTAGCTCATTTATGCCCCTTTTCGTTTTACATGATCTATCCGCGACCCACTTACAATGTGTCAGTTGACCAAATTTTATTAATGAGCCAAGGTATCTAAAGGACTAAGGAATTACCAGAGAGGGAATGCAATGAAAGTCGAAATCGAAAGAACCGAAGATGGAGAGGCTTTTTTCAGATTACCTGATGAATATCTTGCAGACCTAAAATGGCAAGATGGTGATGTCATTGAGTGGATTGATAATAAAGATGGTACCTGGACCTTACGAAAGTCCTCGGTAGCAAGTCCTGCGGATTAGTCATGCTGGTCAATGGGTTTTATTCATAATTATTTAGAAAATGGATGCAGCATCAGACTTATGTACATCATTGATGATTGATCATGAAGTACTGGCGATAGAGATAGATTATTGGAAAATGGGCGGGAAACATGATATCGAGCTCAGGTTTATCCAATCAGCAACCCACAACAAATGCCTATGTGGAAAGCTACACACTACTGTACGGCATGAATAGCTGTGGTTTTATAACAATGAACGACCTAACACATATGAGCCTTCCGCCAGTCAATAGGCGAACCTAACTTATTTGACTGCTTTTGCAGTCAAATAAAAATCAATCAACAAATTCATCTACTTCGTCTGTCATTTAGCTGTAGTGGTATGGTGAATTTTGCCACTATTTTAGAGCATACCTAGCTTATTTATGCCCCAAAACGTTTTAGTATCAATTGTGCGACGGCTATTGCTTCTAATTTCTTGACCAAATTTATCTAATGGAAGAATATGACATTAATTGTACAAATAGACTAGTGATGTAATTCGTAATGAGCATAACTTTGGCAATGATGTCGATATCAGCTCGGTTGTAAGTAAGCACAAATAGAAGAAGTGCAAAGGTAAGTATGGATGTCAAAAATCACTAAGAATCAGCACTTTGTGCCTCAATGTTTACTCAGAAATTTCACTTCAGAAAGTGGAGTGGTGAACATCTATGACTCTGCTCGGAAAAAACTAAGAAACCCAACGAGTGTTAATCGAGTTTTATCGGAAAACTACTTTTATGATAAAGATAACATCGTTGAAAATTTCTTAGCTGAGTATGTTGAGGGGCCAGCTTCGCACATTTTCAAAATGATTGCGGGTGAAGTGAGTGGTGGTTCACTGGATGAGAAAGCTCACATAGACTTGCTCAGATTTATTATTGTGCAATTGAGTCGTACACCAAGAGCGTTTTCATCTTCACTGGACAATATAGATACTGTTTTTAGCGAGCTAATAAAGCAACTTGGTGAGCTTAACAACTTCGATGAGGATGTAATAAATAGCGTAAAATTCTCTTTAAATGATCCAAAAGACATTTTGCGATTACAAACTTTAGAGGCAGCCCTTGATTGGCCTCTTTTAGACGATTTAAAATGGCACTTTTTAATCAATGACACTGATAAAGAATTCGTTATATCGGATCATCCTGTAGTCCATTACAATTGGTATCTCAGGAACCTAGATGTAATGGATGTTTCGAGTTTAGCGAAATGTGGTTTGCAAGTATTCCTTCCAGTATCTAGTAGAATTACACTTTGTTTATATGACAAGAAAATCTACAAGATAGGTGATAAGAATAAGCATTTTTCACTAGTGAATGATCTATGTGACATTCATTTGCTAAATGAGCTTCAGTTTAGAAGTAGAGAGTCATTCATAGTTTTTAGCTCAAGGTCTGACTCCAACTACGTTGAAAAGCAATGCCAACGCTTTCCAAGCAATAGCCTATATAATAATGACTTCAAATCATCTCCTCCGGTCTTTAATGGTAATGAAGCTAAAAGTAAACTTGCTCTTTGGCGGAGGCCGCATGTTTTTGAAAGATGGCTATCGTTCTGCAAAGTCAAAAATAAAATAAGCAGGCAACAAGTTATTAGCTATGACAGACGACCGGACATTGTGAGAGATCATCGGCAATTTAAGGAGCATATGCGAATGAATAGAAAGCGCACTCTCACAAACGTATAAGGCTTCAACATACTTGCTCTAATCCGAAAGAGTACGTATTAGATCATTCTTCTTAACAGGTTTATGTCCCAAAATGTGTTTCGCAACTCAAAAGGCAAGTTGGCCGAATAAAGCTTTGGCTTTAGAAAAGCTAATGATAAATGGGTTTGCTTAGTCTATAAGCTATGCCTGTCCTATCTTTGCTTTTCAGCAAAAGCATCGTTAATTGGTACTTTGTCATCTTTCAACCGCCAATCTAAAAATATGATTTGATCGTTTAATGTGGCATGGAGCTTAAAACTGGAAGGTGTCACTATCTTGTTGATTTATAGATATTAGATAGAGTTGTTTTACTAACATAATTTCGAATAGGTACCACTATAAGTGATTAGGAAAACCTGCGGCGCTAGAGTATTTATTGAAACTCACGCTAAATAAGCATCTTAAAACTACTTGAATAGTGGCTACATTATCCCCATCTAATTTATATGGCTAGATGGAGTGAAAATGGATTTACTTAACTCAATTGGTATAAAGGATGTGCTTCTTCAATACTGTGTTGGAGTCATTCTATTTCTTATTTTAGTTAACTCTTTGTATAAAATGGTTATTTGGGGTAAGAAAATGTCCAAAGGAGCATTTATATTTTTGGCAATTTTCCCTTAATTTCAGTTTTTCCGATCCCGCCCCCAGCATTTAAAAATGTGGAAAAAGCGAAACAGGAGCAACATAAGAGAAAAGAGGATAGTGGTGATCCGCCAGATGAAGAGTGAGGTTAATTATAGTTATAGTAAATTAAGCCACTAAGCCTTTTAATTCTTCATTTCAAATTTGTGCGCGAAAAATTCTAAATCAAAAATCCGATATTGAGCGAATATCATGGCCGATAAATATCAATCTGACTCACACAACAATCAAAAGGATAATTTTATGATTTTCAAGGAAGAATCAGTATTTAAAACAATAATACTATGTATGCTGACGTTAGGGGGATATTTGATGTATAAATTGTATACATTTTCAGTGCAAATTAATGAAAATACAGAAATGAAAATTTCAAAAGTATTTATGACTATAACTATTGTTTTGTTCTCGGTCTCACTTATTACTCTTGCTGTTGGTTTATTCTATTTACCTGAGAAGAAAATTTTAATCAGTTCGCTAGGGTTACATGTTCTTTCTACCGTTTTTGATATTTCATGGATATTAATGGTTCGTAATCGAATGAATCTAATCACTGGCGCCAAAAAAGGTGAGGCTCTGTGGTTGGATCCACTTAAAACTTCACTATTACATGTTATTTATATGCAACATAAGATAAATCAGGGCCATGAGCAAAGCTCCATGTAACAAAAACTTCTATTAGGTGACTAAAGCTTTAGATTGGCATTATCTCATATCCGATTGTCATACTTTCCCTAATGAGACTCATCATCTTAAGAGCTTTAACTCTAACAAGCTTTTGTCCAGGTACGTGTCAGAGGGGGACTACTGACACGTTTATGTCCAGGGCAGTTAAGCCGTTTTTCCTTGCTTGTGTTAACTGTTGATATTATTAACTCAAAAAATCTCATAAACGCGAACAAGTTGCTCGCTTGATGACACCCTAGTGTTAGGTTTTCTATTAAATACTCAGTTCTGACAAGTTTGTTAGGCTAATCGTTTGATGATAAATAATACAATATGGAAAACAAAACACACAATAATCCAATACTTGCCAAAATCAAACCCAAGTCTATATGCTCCATGCTGCCTCTTAACACTCCTTGTTAATTGTTCTAAAACTATAGTGCCTGATTAATGTTTATGACAATTCTCACAAAATTATTTTTGAACTCTCTGTCCAAAAGTCGCTAGACAAGTCAATGCTGTGGCCTGTGTTCATTGGTCACTAAAATAGAATTCAACGACATAATGACTTCTAAATCAGTTGCCTTTTTTTGACTTCATTAATCAACTCATTCACCGCATTGAGTTCAATGCTTTTTTTATACAGTTCGGCATCTAACTTCTTGAGCTTGGGATTAATGATTGCGCGACATGACTCAAACTTATCACTAAGCGATTTAAATGCATCGAATTGATGCTTTAACTGCTTGATATGTTTCTGTAGTGCATTATAGTGACTTGTGAGCGTACTCGTGTTGTTTATGTGCTTATTTGAAGTACCTTCAGGTCTTTTGGTGAGCACTTTAGTTGTGCTTTCTTGACTGAAAAGCTTTTCAAATTGGCCATTAGGGCTGCCTTTTGGAGAAAGCCGCTTTATAAGCTGTTTTTGTTCTAATCGGTATAAGTGGTTATGCATGCATTTTCGCAGAACGGCGACACTCTCAGATGAGTTAGAGTCCCACTTAAGTGCTTTTAATAACTGTTCTGTTTGAAAGATATCGGAACAATATCTGTTAAGTATTCTAATAAATTCAGCTTGTTTCATCGGTGATAGATTCGAGTTGTGATTAAGTTAACCCACTGATGCAAGCACCAGTGGGCGGGAGTTTAGCTAATAAGGCAGCGGCAAACTGATATTAGCTAAGTGAATAATTATCACAAAACACACTATAGTGTGTTTTGTTCTGGTCTTCAAGATAAGAATGAAAAAAAAGATTGCGACTGAGTTTGGAAAAAAACTAGCAGAAAAAAGAAAAGAAAAGGGACTACTTCAAAAAGACCTGTCTCAACAGTGTGGCTTTAGCCTTAATTATATCGGTATCGTAGAGCGCGGAGAGAAGAGCATTAGCCTTGAAAAAGTATTTATTATTGCCAGCGTTTTATCGTGCTCGGTGCATGATTTAATGCCTGATGAGAAAGCATTAGCTATCGATACTGAATAAGCTTAAAGCATAAGGTGACTTAATGAGGTAGCGATATATTTTGCATTAGGCTTAACTCACTTTAACGATACAGATAAGATTTCTATAAACTTGTCAAAATCAAAAGTTAGCAATATACTTATTTAAAATCATGCACTTACAATTAAATAGGTGTTGATTATATAACTGTGAAGTGTATTATTGTTCCCAAGAATAAAGCAGGCTAAATCAAAGCTGCAGACCTGGGGATAATGACTCAAACAGTTAATCAATTTATAGAAAAATACCTCGCATTTAGAAAAATCAAAGCAGCGCCTTCTACATTGCGCTCTGAACGCAGTAAAGCCACTAAACTATCTAGGTTGATTGGTCATCGTTCAATTTGCTCCGTCAGTCACAGTGACGTTCTGCAGCTCATCCAGACGCTCGATACACATTACGCGAACAAAACCATCAATGAGTTCTTAATCATTTTGCGTGCTGTATTTAATTATGCAGAACGTGATGGTGCGATTGCTCATAACCCTATGGCAGGGATTGCCAATTTAAAGGTCATTCACAGCGAGCCTGAGCCTTTTACGCTCAATGAGTTAAGCTTGATGAACCAGGTGGTCGTTGAGTGTGAAAGCGGTAAAAACCTGTTTCAGCTTGGGGTGTTAACTGGGCTGCGCATTTGTGAGTTGCTGGCGTTAACCTGGGAGGTCGTGGATGTAGACAAAGCGCAGCTGCATGTAAAAATCGCGCTGGTTGATAACATTTATAAGACCCCAAAGACCGCTGGTTCAGTCCGAATAGTTGAATTATGCGATTCAGCGGTTGAGATATTACAACAGCAACACTTGATAACCGGTCATAAAAAAACCGTTAACTTAACGGTCTTGCAAGCAGATAATAAAACCAAAAAAATTGAACGGCTTTCACCTGTTTTTTACAATAGCAAAACCCACAAGCCGTTTATTCACGCCAAACAATTCAACAAAACCTATTTTGCACCATTACTGAAAGCTGCAGGTATCAGCCATCGTGGAGCGGGGCAGTTACGCCACACGTTTGCGAGCCAAGCATTAACCGCAGGCATATCAAAAGAGTGGATTGCAAGGCAAATGGGGCATACCTCGACGGCGATGATAGATATTCACTATGGTCGCTGGATGTCACAAGATGCACCGAACAATGTCGCTCAGGTATCAAAGCAGTTTTCTAGCGTATTTGGTCGGTTTAACCCTCAAAACAAACAGATTCAATCGCCACCTTCCGCACCAGACAATGATATTTCGCTAACTTCTGAGCAGTTAAAAAGCCTGCTACACCAGCATCCTGAATTGCTAATGCAGTGCATTGGTCAGCTATTCGGACAGACTGATGTGGAGGGGGCGTAATGCGTATTATTAGAGCCTTTTATTCATGTATAAATTTTGCTTATAACAAAAAAGGTCGGCGCACAGGCATGGCATCGCTGATACATTCACTGCGTCTTACTTGCCCCAGTGTCGCCGGGTTAACCCATTTAGGAAAAATGCAAAAATACCTACGCACGAAAGAGGAAATTCAAGTCGAATGGGATGAGTCACTATCGGATTCAAATCTGATAGATACACCAGATGGTATTATTCCTCTTAATTCTATTTCGCCAGAACAGCGTGAAGCTATTTTATTTGATGTCATGGGTGAAACCACTCAGAGTGCGGCTTCTTATGCGCAAAAAGGCAAAGCCAAATCGAAAGCAAAATCCAAATTGAAGTCGTGGATTGCAGATGACAAACTTCCTCAGCAAGTTGCTAAATTAGTGACGAGCTGCATCGAGTCCACCGTCTTTATCAACGTCAATGAGATTAGCGCTGAATTTAATCAGTTTGAACTGCCGAGAAAAAATCAAAAACTCAAACAACTTATCAAATATATCAATTCACATAATGCGCTCATTGATAAACCGAAGACCCTAAACTCGACTAATTTCCAAGAGATACTCTTTAAAATTCCTATCAAACATGGCGTTGGCGCGGATGTGATTAGTCATAGAAGCATGATGGAATCGATGAAGTTATACCTGCAAACCTACTTCCCTGAATACCCCATTAAACTCATGACATTGCACCATGATGAGCGTCTACCCACGGAAAACACTGGCGGTCATGTTCACGTGTTTATTTCTGGTCAAAACAGTTTAACAGGCGAGCATGATTTACGTCTGTCTCAAATTAAACGTGTCAATGAGTTTTTGATAAAACGCGGTGATGGCGCAGATTGCCTCGCAGAGTCTGGACGACTGTATTATATCGAGAGCAGTGAGGTTTATAGTTATCTGCAGCAGATGTTTTATGAATTTATCAATGAAAACCTGTTTAACGAAAAAGACCTCAATGCTGAATTCTCACCAGAATCTGAGCGTCAGTCTGCAAAGCGAAAAGCGATGAATAAAGAGGCTAAATTACCAAAACATCAGCGTCCATTTAATTTCTACACGCGCAAAATAGAATGGCTACAGCAACAGATAAGCGTGCTGAATAAGCAGTACCAGTCGATAACTTATAACATCTCAAATGGCGAGCAAACCCTCGCGAAATTGCAGACTGAAAACAGTGAGATACAAAAACAAAATCTTGATTGGCAACAAAAAACATCTGGATTACACAAGGAGTTCAAACAATTGCTCGTTAAACGCGACGATATCTGTACTGACATTGAGAAAGGGCAGAAGTTTATTCACGAGCAGGCGTCTGTGAGTGAGCAATTAGATGTTGAAGTCAAAAACAAATATGCTGAAGTGAATAAGCTAAATCAAGTAGCCGCGGTCAAACATAAGCAGGTCATTGAGCTCGATGATGATATTAGCAAAAAACAGGCGTTATTAGCGCGTCTAAAAGAGATAACCGCGCAGGCTCTTCAGCCGTTAGAGCAAATGATATCGAAAATCTATATGCGCTTCCAGACTGCGGACAGCAGCAAAGGTAAATATTATTTTAACATGGTTTTGGAAGCATTTAACGACAAGCTTTCACCTTTAATTCGAGACATCTCGATAGATATTGCCAAACAGACTCAAGACAACGCTCTCGAATCGGCATTAAAACGAAAAAACCAAAAACTGGCTGAAAACAAGTCTGATAGCGGCTTGTAGGCAAAGCATAGCTCATAAGCTAAATGGACCTATGCGACTAAAACGCAGTGAGACGTTAATGATTACCTATATGGCCTTAATCAAGCCTGTAGCAGCCTTTAAGGCAGGCTACAGGCTTAAGTAAAAACATAATAGATCAACCATTTCTCAAAAGAGGCTTATAGCGCACATGGATGCCTATAAGCCTTTTGCATTCAACCCACTCATTATTTCCCCAAACTTGGTAAAACCACATGTCTCGATGTTGAGCATTAACCTTGCAGCCATTACGAGGGCGCTGATAGCTTGACGCGCTCGAGCATGAAGATTTACCTCCCTTTGGTGAATGGCGGCATTACGGGCCCTCAAGTGCTTGTGACTACTTTTGGCATATACACAGCTCATTAAACCTTTCAAGCGGTCACAACCTGTTGCAATCAATTCTCGAATTATATGGTGTCACCATAGTTAGGTGAGGGTGTGTTACTGCCAGTGATGGCAATGCTACTGTCACAACTGGCAGTGATAGTGTCAAATGTGGCAGTACGGATGCCATGAAGACTGCAATGGTCGCGAAACATAGGCAATCAATACCAGACAATGAGGTTAAGAAGAAATATCGCTGAATTTGGGACTCATTTCCTGTCGTTTTAACGCGATATCATTCCTATAAAACGCTCTGAGAGATGACGCTGCAGTGTCAAATCTCGACTTTCTCACAAGCCTTTTATCGATCCCTTTGAGCCAAAAAAGACAAAAATATCGCAATGAGAAAGACCGATTTCTTGGGGCATTTCACCTGCAAGGCTGAATTTGGTTAAAAAAACTATTTCTACATGTCATTTCAACAAAAAGCGGTAAATATAACGAGTGAGGTACGAACAACTGTCAATATTTCGCTACAGCAGAGAGCAACCAGTTTTGAAACTCGTTTGCTCTTGCTCTCAGCGAGAGCAAAAGTTTTTTAAATTTATTTGCACTCGCTCTCAGTGAGAGTAACTTTTTTCGAAATTCTTTTGCTCTTGCTCTCAGTGAAAGCAATATTTTTAATTTATTGGCAACTAGATAAGCTCAAGAGCGGTATGTGGTCGTTTTGAAGTGTTTATAGGGCTGTATTTGCGATTGTTAATACCATAGCGCAGAATTCGAAACTCTAGGCGCTAGAGGCATGGCTCAATTGCTTGTAAAACAGCACTCAGCGAGTGCGAAAAACGCAGGCCATCGCAGTCTAGACTGCGAAAAAGATTAGCCCACTTAAAAAGTGGGACAACATAGTAACCCGGTACGCTTGTATCCCACTTTTTGTTCCAAAAAGGTCGGATACAAGCTAGGGCAAGGGGGTACCCCTTAACCCCAAAAGCCAAAAGCAACAAGCAAAAGCATGTGAAGAACTAGTCGGTCACGCAAACCCAAACATCACCTACGGCCGCTTTGGCAAGGATGCTCAGGCTAGAACATTACTCAAATACATTGAGCAACTTGAATATAACATTTGATGACCGGGTGTGTTTATTCGAAAGTGATAGGGTCGTGTGTAGCTCATTTCTGCCCCATTTCGTGCTAGCTCATAAAGCTGGGTAGACTGTAGCTAACTACGTTTGCCATACTGTAGTGGCCACAGTCATGGAGTTCAACCAGAATAATCATTTGATATCTTGGTATAGAATTTCTGCTTATCTTGTTCACCCAAAACAACAGAATGTAGGGTCTTACTAGCTAGAAATAAAAAAACGACCATGAAGGTCGCTTTTCATTTTCTGACAGGCAAAGCATAAGTTTGTTTGTATAACTTTAAATCACGCGCGCAGCGTGTACCTAGCATTGATTTGAATGTGTTTAAGTAGCTCTAAACTCTAAGTTCAATTAATCCAAACATCCTCACTGGTCAACAAAAAATCACATTTAATATTACTTTAATTAATTACTTACCCAAGATAATAGTATTGCTTATTCCGCACAGGTTTATTTATATTACAAAGGACAATCTGTGACAGTAAATACATAGCCAATGCTCGTCAACTATAGTGGCCAGTTTTACTTGACCACGATAGTTAAGTACATAAGGAAAGTGATGTCCCCCAGTGTCAGGCTATTAACGATTTCCTTTGTAGATCCATCTATGTTCTCTTTTTAATTCACCTTTTTGCGTAAATAATTTTATTTTACGTCACTCATCAATTTTGAACATTCCTTTAAGCTGACCCTATTCGCATATTGATTGAATATGTATACATAAGAAAAGGAAGAAGTGATGAAATCGAATTTTAAAAACAATATAAAAGCGAGCGTGATTTTTGGGTTAAGTGCGATGGTGTTAGTGGGTTGTGGCAGTTCTTCAGAAGAAGATCAACTGGTTTGGATTCAGAATTGGAACAACTCGCTTAATGTTGAGGCAAAAATGAAAATGCTAAATACCTGCTTTAAAGAAGCGGGAGTGAAAAGTATGACTATGGAAATGACAGACGCACAAAATCAAATAGTGAATCAGTGTGAGCTTGATTACGTCATCGAATTGGCTGAAAAAGATGGCATTAACTTGGATAGAGAGCTTTTAGCGGCTAACACGCTGCAATTATAAGATTTAATACGTCATCACGCTGGTAGTTTGGCAAAAGAGATCAAAAAGGAATATATATGTCATTAAAAGAAAAAAACTTAGATTTAGTCAACGAAGTAAAAAATACTGCTGAGCAGTTAACTCATAATTTACAACAATCGCAAACATTTGAGCAAGCTAAATCATCGCTTTCCAATACTAAAGAACGGGCGCTAGCAGTAGACCCTGCCAGTATTAAATTGATGAACTTTTTTGCGGTATTTAGTTTGGCTTTTATGCTTTTAAGCACTTATTTCCCGGTAATGAAGGTGATGGGAAGCAGTATACCGCTGAGTGAGATGACTCCAGTTTGGTTATTTATTGTTGCCATTTTAGCCTTGTGTAGTCACTTGTTTGGGGTCAAACAGTCAATTTCACGTGGGCTTTTATTATTACTGCTACTGTCGATTTCTTACACCGTGTATCAACAAATAGCAGATATGTTTCAAGCTGCAGAAATGTTTGGAGGTGTAAGCACAAAAGACATTATGAGGGGGGTAGCGGAAGGATTGAAATATGCAGGTGTTGGTTTTTATCTGTTTTTAGCGAGCCTTGTGTTGGTGGTAATTGCAACGATTAAACCTGGTTACAAAACTAACCATGCATTGTGGGCTCAATTAATTCAAAAGTAGCTCGTCATTTTTGAAGTAGCCAGTCTATGACTGGCTATTTTTTTAAGGCTTAGATGATATGCAACTAAAACCTCGCAAGCAGCATATTTTTAATACTGCAAATTTAGTGGGTAAAGACTATATCGTCGGCGATATACATGGCCAAATACAACGGCTTTATGATCAATTATTTACGCTGGAATTTAACTTTCAAACTGATCGCCTTTTTTGTACTGGAGATCTTATCAGTAGAGGTAACGAGAGTATTGATTGCATTAATTTACTCACAAAGAAGTGGTTTTTTTCGGTGATGGGAAACCATGAACAGCTGTTTCTATTAGGTTTTCAGAGCCCTGGTTATTGGGACTTTTTGAGACAAAAAGAAGGTGAGTGGCTATCACAGCATATGCACCGTTTTGATTTGTTAATACGCTGGAAAACCTTAATTGATATTACGATGCCATTAGCGCGTACTATTGATGTTAATGGCAAAACGATTGGTATTAGCCATGCGTCCTCCACATCTAGTTGGAAAAGACTGCAAAATGGTACTTTGTCAGATGATGATATTTGGCATGTGTTATGGAGTCGTCCTTTACAGAATGCTCACTCTTGCGCAGGGATTGATGAGGTTGACTATGTAGTACATGGGCATAGCCCCGTAGACAGGGTAACTTGTCATGGGAACCGTTATTGGATTGATACCTTCAGCTTGAAGCAAGAACTGTCCATAATCAATCTCAATGATTTATAATAATGTCAGCTTAATGTTTTGTAATTTCTAGTAATTGAGGCTGAAGTAGTTGATAATTCAATTGTGATGAATGTTGAACAAAGGGATTGTTGTGTCAATAAGAGAGCTAAGCAATGCCACTGAGTTATTGGTGGGTTGGCAAAATAGAGACAAGCATCAAAGTAAAGAGTTCCTTACTTATGCTTATCAAGATATTCGGTTAATTGTTGAAAAATACCTTTCTCAACACCGCCCTAATGAAACCCTTTTACATGATGCCTCCATTACTGAGTTAGCTAATGAGTCTGTGGTGAAATTACACCGCTGGCGTAACGATGAACAGCCCTTTGAAAACCGGAAAGACTTTTTTGATTATGTGCGCGTATCAGTGTGGCATTTGTTGTTTGGTAAGCCCCATCAATCACTAGTGAATCAACACAAAGCGAAACAAGAATACTTGCATTCACAATTAATGGACTCTGAGGTGTTACTGCCTAATTGGACCGAAAACCTTTCATTATCTTCTGCTTTAGAGCTGCTTCAACAATTCCACCCAAGGCAAGCTGACGTGTTTGAACTTAAAAACTTTGCCATGGTGTCACATCAACAGGTGGCTGATATGCTGGGGTTGTCGCCAAGAACAGTCGATAACGACTTAAAATTTGCCACGGTTTGGCTTAGAGCAAAGTTAACTGAATGATAGATATTGTTTCTCTATATAGTGAGTTGGCGAATTTAAGTAAAACAGATCAACAACAACGCTTATTGCCCTTAAAGAAAAAATTCCCAAAACAAGTGTTAGCGCTTGAAAAAATGCTGACGATAGATGATATATCGTTATCCAGTAGTCAGTTAATATCGCAGCAACTCTCTAATCAGTCCTCTGTTTCTTATGATGCATTGATTGGTGAGGAAGTCATGGGGTTTACTATTACCCAGTTAGTTTCAGAGTCTGGTGGGATGGGGCTGGTTTTTCAAGGCGAACAACGCTTAATGAACCATGATAATGGGCGTGTAAGAGTACATAAAGCGGCTATTAAAATTCTACGTACGAATAAGTTTAACTCCCAGCAGCAAAGGGAGATATTTCACAACGAAGCCTCTATTTTAATGACACTAGACCACCCTAATGTTTGCAGTATATACGGGGTGTCAGAGGTGTTAGGCAGCGCCTGTATCGTCATGGATTTCATTGACGGTCAAGGGCTGGATGTATGGCTAGCTAATAATAAACTCAATCTAAAACAAAAACTGAATGTGTTTGAACAATTACTGCGAGCTGTGAGTTATCTACATGGCCAACATCTTTATCATGGTGACTTAAAGCCGCAAAATATCATTATAAATGATCAAGGACACTTAGTACTGATTGACCTAGGACTCGCAAAAAAATATAAACAAGAAGTCAGTGATAGCAACGATGGCTATCATCAAACAGTTCAGGCGTTTACACGCCACTGGAGCGCGCCTGAGCAGGTGGCAGGGCAGGTTTGTACCTCACAATCAGACGTATTTTCACTTGGAGTCATACTTCACTATATGATCACGGGTAAGGTTGCGATAACCGATGCGGTGAATAAACTAAAAAATCCTGAGCTTAATTCGATAATCAATAAAGCCTTAGAAAACGCACCACAGCAGCGTTATCTCGATGCAGAATCATTTAGGCAGACTATCCATTTTTTTCGGCAAGGTTTACCTGTTCAGGAATACTCCCAAAGTGCGCCTTACCATTTGAAAAAACTGTTAAGACGAAAGCCTTTTACCTCTCTTGCTTGCGGGTTACTGGTTTACTCTATTGCAACAACCTTATGGATAGTATTTCGTTAAAAAATTCCATATATATTGCGTAAACTCAGAGTGTATCTGTCACTGCAATCTCATTAGCCGTCGCTATATCATTATCTAGAGTTAATCGCTACCACTCATCCCTCAGTCTGTCATATTGCTCCAATAATGCTAAATATGTAAAAAATGGCCAAGTTATGATTATGTAAATCTCCCTAGTTTTTTTGGGATCCCTACTTAGGTTAAATTAGTCCAAAAAATCTGGGGCTGTCCAATTTAAATGTTGACTTTGTTTTATATTTCTCCATAAATATAGTAAATTGGATGATATAAACCTTTTTCTAGAAGGTATGAATGGACTCAATAAAACAACTTAAAGGAATAAGATGAAAAGGCTAGGAATGACTTTACTCACCTTTGTTATCGCTTACTTTATGGCCTTCTTTATCATTAAATTCGGCCTGACACTTCTCCTGACTACTAAAACTGGATTTAGCCTGAACCATTTTGTCGAAAACTGGCAACTTATCGGTGTAATTCTATGGCTTTTATATATTCCAGTTAGTTTTTTGGCCTCCTTAATTATCTCTATTATCTTCTGGTGTAAATATAATCGATATGGTAATAACTAAGATTATTACAGCACGTTGTAATGATTTTATTTGATTGTATTTTATTTTTCTGGCAATACACCATAATTTACAGGCAATACTATTTATTGAACCTTTTCTAAGTAGTAATAGTTTGTAACTTAAATTTTGCAACTTCTTAACATTGATTCTTTTCGATATTAAAGAAAGTGTGTAATCTATTGGTTTTATATGGTTTTATTTATTTTTATTGTAAAGAGGTTTAAATGTATAAGGAAATGCTTTTATTCGGCTCGTTGGCGCTCTCTTTTCAGGGAGTATGTTCGACACAAATAACAGATTTGGTTAATCCATCAGGAGATGTAAGCCCAGCCAACCAAAAAACATTTTGAGTGCCTACCCTAAAGAGCACTGAGATCGTCGATTTAAATCGTCCTTGCTCTTTTGAGTGATATACACGCTAAATTAGTCGGTTTTTTTACACCCATTATCTTGCTGATATTTAGGGATGCTCCATCTGGTCTTAAAGGTAGTGAAACTATAACTCAACCAATTATCAAGCAATTTTCCTTTGAGGCTTTATGATTTCAAATGCATTAGTTGAAAACTTTTTTGAATACCGAACTGTGATGTGTTCTGACATGGAAGTGGACATGTACTTGCTAGAACAATCGGATGTAGCACTTCCATTTGTTTTGCTGTTGATTAAATTAGCAATTAGAGATACTGAGTTGGAAAGCTCAGTGGTTAGTTTTGATTTAGTAAAACAAACGCAATCATTGTGCTTTTTGTCAGCTGAAAACATTGATCTAAAAGATGAGAGATGTGCGTTAAATATCATCAAAGAACTTGGTGGGTACCGAGCTGTAAATCAGTTCTCTTGTGTTGCTGACACAATTCAAATCGAAAAGTTGGTTGAGCAACTTCGTCATTTTTTACAAGAGCTTGAAGAGGGTAAAGTCATTCAAGTTAATTCGGATTTGTATAAGGCCGTTTCTGGGCTGTTCTCTGTTGAGCTTGATAAAAGCTTTGTTCAGTCCGAGTTGAAAATAATGAATGACGAAAACTATTTGAATCTTACCGAGGATGTTAAATTGGGGCATACCGATCAGTCTTTTAAAGTGAAACAACATTTTTTTGAATTAGAACCTGACGCGCAACAATTGATGGAAGAGGTATCGGTGCTGACATCGGCATTATATATATCATCTAACCCAAAATCTGCCGTTCAAAGCATTAAAACAGCGAAACTTCCTTCGGTTGGCTATACAGCATTACTTGCTGCAATTTTTGCCATACCCAGTGTTTTACAAGCTCTGGCCATGCAACTTAAGTGTCACCCCCATCAGTTGATTATGCCGCGTGTAGTGTATCAATGTCGCCAAACATTAAAGAATACCGCAGTTACACGGAGTTTTACCGCTGATAATGATTCAAGTAAAAATTGGTATCAAGTCGCTAAGTCATATGTAGGCGATCTTCAATTTGAACACACTATACAGGCTTGCCTGGATGCAGCCTTTAGTCACGGCGAACTTTCTTTTGCAGATTTTATAGCAGCATTACTAGAGACAAAATCGGATGTGATAATTGAGTTGTTAGCGCTTAACAAGCAAAGCAACCAGTTTATAAAAACAGCGCTTAGTATTAAAAACATCGCTGCTAACTTAAATGATAAAGTAATCGGTCAAAGTGCTGCAATTGAAAGTCTTTCACAAGGATATCTGGCATCTTCTATCAGTCCAGGTGAAGGCCCTAGAACTATCTATACCTTTTTAGGCCCATCGGGAGTTGGTAAGACATATCTGGCATCTACATTCTGTAAGGTCATGAATGAATATGAGCAATTAGGCTATGTTTTTACAAACTTTAACATGGAACAATATTCAAATGAAAATGACTCATTAAGATTATTCGGTTCAGGTATACAATACACCGATGCGAGCTTAGGTGTACTAACGAGTTCTGTCAGAGCGCAACCTAGACAAGTATTACTGTTCGATGAAATTGAAAAAGCGCATTCGAGTATAATTCAATCACTGTTAAGCGTATTAGATAAAGGGAAAGGTCAAGACCAGACAAGTCAAGAGGTTGTTGATTTCACACAATGTATTATTATTTTTACTACCAACCTAGGGCAGGATATCGTTGAGAAAAACTCGCAAGCACATCAAATTAATGTTTTTGATCTGCTTCGTAACTCAGAAAACCCTGATTCAAAGGTTAAGCTTTCTTACGAATTTATCAACCGATTGGCCAAAGGTTACTCAGTTCTATTTTCCCCCTTGAAAACTAATCATTTGATCCGCTTAGCTGAGAGAGAGTTGGCCAAGCCTCACGATTTTGAAGAGCAGCTTAAGTTTTGTTGGCCAGCAAACTTTGCTTCATTCTTTCTGCAAGACCTGTCACCAGAAGTGAATCCTAGGCGGATAAATCATTATTTGCCAAAGCTTAAATCATCAATTGTAAGTAAAGCAACAGACTTGATAGACAGTACTCAAACACAATTAGAGTTTGTTATTGAAGTAGACGACGTTAATCAAATAGGCCACAGACAAGCAAAACTTCTGCTTATTGATGACGATTCAAGAGTTTATGGTAATTTAAATGAGGTTGTCAGTCTTAATTCGATTTCACTGTCGAATTCAATTGAGGATATGCAGGTTACGTTAGAGAAACACAGCCCTGATGCCTTACTTATCGATATCGATTTCATTGGCAGTTCTGGGACATCACTTACTGATTTTGCGAATAGCGTCAATAAGATAAACCCTAGCTTGCCATTGTTTAGTTATCAGATTTATCACGGCAAACCCACTCAAGATCATACACTAAGTAAGAATCATGATATTAGAGAACACTTTTCCCTATCTGGTATAACAATTGAAAATAAGCTCGACAAAATGCTCGAGCGAGTCAGTTATTATATAGCTATGGAGCAAACTTTAAGAAGCATGTCGAGGCGAAATGAAAAATTAGAATATCATTGCTCCACTTCATCAAATGAGGGGGTGTTTAAGGTATGTTTCAATCAATCGTATCGAACTCAGCTCATCCATTCTGCCGATCTTAAAGAAAGTGACTTATTTACACATAGCGTACCAGATAATTCATTAGCAGATGTTATTGGTCTAGACCGAGCTAAGCAGCGGCTTTCGGAGGTCGTTGGTTGGTTAAAGTCGCCTGACAAATTGAAGAATTTTGGGGTGAAATTACCCAGTGGATTTTTGTTTGCAGGTCCTCCTGGCACGGGTAAGACCTTGTTAGCGAAAGCGTTAGCGGGGGAGTGTGGCTTGCCATTTTTCAGTATTACGGCTTCGGAGTTGTCAGATCGTTATGCTGGAGGGACGACTGCGAATATTAAAAAGCTATTCGCGACCGCACGTAAATATGCTCCAGCAATAGTATTCATCGATGAGATAGATGCGCTAGCGGCGCAAAGAACCACCAACAGCGATAGCTTATCACGTGATAAAAACCTTACCGTAAATGCGCTGCTAACAGAAATGGATGGCTTTACTCCACACGATGAGCCTATTTTTGTATTGGCAGCGACTAATCATCCTCAGATATTAGACAAGGCAATTACTCGACCTGGGCGCTTTGATGAAACGATATATTGCGATTTACCCAATAAAAAAGCACGACAGACCTTCTTTGAAAGGTTTGCTGAAAAACATCATATAGATTGGTTGCAAAATGATCTTATGCAATTGGTATCTTCGGCCCAAGGTATGTCCTCGGCCGATATCGAGCAAGTGCTAAGAGAAGCAATTTACCAAGCTGTTAGTGATGATAAGGCCTTAACAATTGAGCACATTAAGCAATCGATGATCCGAATAGTATATGGAGCACCTTCAGAACAGATTGTATTAAGCCAAGAAGAAAAACGCCGCACCGCCTATCACGAGGCGGGACATTTGTTAGCCTATAAGTTGTTATTTCCAAAGCAACGTATTGACTTTGTGACTATTGAGCCAAGAAACCAATCGTTAGGGTTTGTTTCAACGCGAGCATCTGATGAATATGAAAGTTATTCAAAACGAACCGTGATGAATAAGTTACAAGTGCTACTGGCTGGGCGGGTAGCTGAAAAGCTGTGTACGGGCTCAATTGATGAAGTCAGCACCGGAGCTTCAAATGATATCGAAAAAGCGACTCAGTTAGCTATGCATGCAATCTATGAAGGTGGGATTGAGCCAACTGTGGGGCCAATAAACGTTGCTATGATTACTAAATTTGAAGAAAGTAACCTGTTATTAAAAGCGCAAGGTGCGGTGCAATCCTGGTTACTTGAAGCAGAAAAATCAGCGGAAGTGAAGTTAATTGAGCATCGTGCTCTACTGGATCACATTGCCAATGTATTAATAGAAAAAGAATCATTGAATCGTGGTGAGATAGAGGCGTTGTTTTTATAAATCGCTACTGAAGAATTTTGAACGATTAAATAACAAAAAATTAATAATGCCCTTTTAATTCTCTGCTGAATAAAGAGGCAAGCCCAAGGAATGGATAATGACTAACTCAAAAACTTTCAGATTATTTATAAGCTCAACGTTTAGCGACTTCAAACGAGAAAGAGAAGTTTTGCAAAGTAACGTATTTCCACAAATAAAAAACTATGCAGCACAGCAAGGTTACACTTTTCAACCTATTGATTTAAGGTGGGGGGTGAGCAATGAAGCTCAATTAGACCAAAAAACACTTGAGTTATGTTTAGACGAAGTAAAAGCGTGTAAAACGTTTAAGCACCCTAACTTTTTAGTGATGTTGGGTGACCGATATGGTTGGGTACCACTCCCTTATGCTATTGAAGCACTAGAGTTTGAAATGCTCTGTGCGCTTATGACTGAAAAAGAAAAGCAAAACCTAGCGAACTGGTATTTAAAAGATCTTAACCAACTACCCATATCATATATTTTACAAGAAAGAACCGGTGACTTTGAAGCGTTTGAATGTTGGGAAAAAGAGGAAGAAAAGTTAAGAGCTATTATACAAAGTGCCGCTGAAATGGCTTTTAAGAATAATAGTGAGCAACGAAAAAAGTACTTTATTTCAGCAACAGAGGCTGAGGTGGAAGAGGGCATTATTTCTTACTTAGAAGCAACTCCCTCTCAAAAAAAATTAAATATATCACCTGAGATAGATGCACAGAATGTTTTCGGATTTTTCCGCTCTATCGAGCCAAGCTCAAGAATCGCAGAAACATTTATTGCAGATGCTGCTGATAACGTGGAAGCTCAAAAATTTAAAAATAAAGTAAAAAAGGTGTTGCTAACAGAAAATAAGTTGCATGCAGAAGTAAAACAAGTTGATAAAAATAAACTCGATGAAAATTACTTGCAGGGTTTTCAGGAAAGAGTTACTCAATTTCTTGAATCGAAAATTGATGCTCAAAAAGAAAATGAAGAACATGATGTGCCAACAGCTTTAGAGATAGAGCAGAAAGAACAAGAATATTTTGCACAAAACAAGCGTAAAAACTTTTTAGGACAAGAAAAACTGTTAAAGACTATTGCGGATTATATATCAGATAATAATCAGCAACCTTTAGTGATTTATGGCAAATCGGGCTGTGGGAAATCAGCTTTAATGGCACAAGCGATTCAACAAGCGGAGGCAAGCACAGCTAAAAAAGTGTTATACCGGTTTGTTGGGGCAACAGCTAATTCAAGCTCTTCGGTTGATATTTTAACTTCCCTCTTTACGGAGCTAGAAATTAAAATTCATGATGAAGATAGTAGAAATCTAGCTTTAATTGAGAAGAGCGATAACAAGGAAACATTTGAACAGTTTAGCCTAAGGGTACATCAAGAGCTTAACTCTATTAGAGGTGAGGTTGTTATTTTTATTGATGCAGTTGATCAATTACAAAGTGCTGATTACTTTTTATGGTTACCGAAGATATTGCCAATCAATGTAAAAATAGTTATATCTGCTTTAAATGATGATAAGTATGCAGAAGATAGCCAGTACTTTAATGACTTGTCGGTTAAAACAAGTAATCAATATCCAATACCTGAGTTCAATGATGCCCCAAAATTAATTAGAAACCTGCTAAAGGGGGAGGGAAGAACGTTACAGCCAGAACAAGAACGCTATCTTTTAAAACAGTACGAAATTGAGCCTTCACCATTATATATCCGCTTGGCAATTCAAGAGGCAAAGCAATGGCGTTGTATTGTTAATACTAAAAATGAATATGTTAAGAATGAAGAAAATGAAGCAAATGAAGAAATTCAAGGAACGCATGTCGGCATCATTCAAACATATATCCAAAATCTAACTGAGATTTATCATCATGATAGAGAATTTGTTAATAGAGTGCTTGGTTATATTTATTCTTCAAAAGATGGTTTAAGTGAGTATGAGTTATTAACAGTATTATCAATGGATCAACACTTTGTTGATAAAGTTGCCCCGACTACTTTCCATAATAATATAACTCAAGAATTGCCATTAATTCATTGGACAAGATTGTACAACAACCTTAAAAACTTCTTGAGTATTAAGCAGAAAGATAACTCTGAGTTAATGTATTTCTTTCATAGGGAAATCTCACGAGCTATTACTAAAGAAATCAACCTAAAAGAAGAACACGAATCAATTATAAACGCAGTACAATCCCTCATCATAAATCATCAAAATCAAAGTTTTGAATCTAATCGTTGGGGGAAACTATATATAACGCTAATTACTGAGTACGAGCGGTGTTATCCAGATAACCAAAAATACCAAACGTTTGTAACTTTTCTAAGTGATAGCCAACTACTTGATTGTAAATGGATTGAAGATTGTGTTTATTATATTACAAGCACTAGCAATAATTATTATATAAATAATGAAATAAAAGCGGCTTCCCTACTTCAGTCTATTTCAGTCACTATTACAGAGCTACTTTACAACAAAGATAAAGACAAATGGAAATATCAATATGCATCTTCTCTCAATTTGATGGCTGAATCGTGTAATAAAGAAGGTAGGTTTAAAGATGCTATACAGCTTGGAAAAAAAGCTTATGAGGTAGCAAAGTTATACTATCCTCAAGAACCAATATTTTGGAGGCTACCATTACTGGATTTTATGAACAACCTGTGTAGTTACTATACTCAAATTGGAAAACCTAATGAAATGCTAGATCAGTTAGAAGATGATCTCATTAAATTCAAAGAAAATGTTCCACAGTCTGAGTGGGCCAATTTAGAATGGAAAGCATTTGCAATGGCCCTTAATACATTAGGAGGAGGAAAATATCGATTAGGGGAATATGACAATGCCGATGCATTAGTTAGTACTTCACGAAAAATATATTCACGTTTATTTCAATATAAAAAGAATGATTTTGCTTTGGGGTATGTAGAAGTTCTAATAAATTATTCCAATGTAAAAAATAAATTAGAATGTTATGACGAGGCTTACGAACTTATTCAAGAAGCTGTAAGTATTTCTAGTGAATTTTATGAGAAATATCGAGACCAATGGGTAGGTAATTATGTGAATTCTTTGAAAATGCTATCAACTCTTATTTCTAATGATGACCCTAAACAAGCCTGTATTAAATTAAGAAAGGCAATCGAACTATTACAAAAGCCTTATGGCTTAGAGCCTGCTCGTTGGCTCTTAGAGTATGTGGTCATTGTTAATAATTTAGTAACTTTATCAATTGATAATTATTTTTTTGATGGAATCAAAGCTTATGCCATTGAATCTATGGAATTAGCTAATAAACTTTACTCTCAAAACCCAATGATAGAATATGCAGTAATTAAGAATAATAGTTTTTTTAATTTGTCTAGGTACTCGTTTTTAAAAGAAAAAAACTTAGATAAAGCTATATATTACATGCAAAAACATTTTGATTTTAGTAAAGAAATATATGGGGGGGATAGTACGAATGCAAAAGAATCATTTGATATACTATCTGCCTTTATTAATAAGAAATCAGAAGGACAAAACTCACTTACAAAATCACAGGGAGTTACACTTGAAGATCTGGTAAATATTTGTCTTTCAAGGCAGTCCCCCAGAGTTGATGCAGAATTACTCAATAAAGTATTGCAAGATTTAGTTATTGTTTTTGATGAGCACAAAGGTGTGTTTACACAAATATTAAATGAAACTCCAAGTGAAACATTTCATGAATCATTCACTTCTTTCTGTAATAAATATAGAGATACTGTTATTGGCCTAAAAAGGTAATAATTAATAGGGTAGATAATTTTCTAACCTATATTTCTAGTAGTTAAAAGCTTTATGGTATTTCATATGGCAACATCAAAGCGATTGAAGATATTTATGAACAGTAAGGGTCTTATGATAATTTTACATTTATTAATATTAATACAAAGGACTAACAGAGATGAATGATTTACCTAGTTCTTCTACTCAAAAAAAATCCCCTAGTATCGTTTACACTTTGCTAGAAAACAAAGCCATCACTATTGCTATTGTTTGCATATCGGCCTTTATATTACGCTTTGTAATGGACTCTCCATTCCCTAAAGGAATGACAAATTCGGTTGGCAGTGCACTTGAGTTTGCTTCAATTGTTTCCGCTTCAGTAATTGCGGTTTTAATCTATTTTAAAGATGCGGTAAACCAGCAAATAGTCAAACGGCTACTCAAAAGAGAGCACATTACTGTTTTTGGCCTTGGTGAATTTAATAGTGCTTTATTAAGTAATGAGATGGCTGTCAACAATAACGCTTATGTTATTTTTGAGAAAAGCAAACAAAATGACAAGCTAGATCTGTTCAGAAAGTTCGGTATGGGTGTGGTAGAAGGGGATGTTTTTAGTGATGAAAAATTAGAAATATTGAACTTTGACACAATGCAAAGTGGTGTTATCTCTTTAGGTAATGACCGTTCGAATGTTGAATTAGCTACCCTTATTATTCAGTTGTATAAAGAGAGAGTAAAAAAGGAAATAGCAGAAGATAAGTGTATAAGACCGTTAAAATTGGTTGTACACATTATTAACCAAGACTTGAATGCGCTTTTCCATCAGAACTTTATTAACCCCAATAACGTTGAAAATGAAACTCTTCAATTAGATATCCAAACGTTCTCTTTTTATGAAGAAGCTGCGGAAGCATTTTTTGAAGGTAACTTTGTCGATGGAGAAGGGCGTGAAATCATTGATAGTAATGATGATTACCATATCGTGGTCGCAGGTGATGGTGAGCTTGCGCTTAACATTATTTACTTGACCGCTAAATTAGCCCACTTGCCCAATGAAAATAAACTGACTATTCACTTAGTGGATGTGCAGGCATCAGCTTTTAAAGAGAAGGTCATTAAGCGGTATCCTGGTATCTTAAATGTACTTGCTCTAGAGGCCGTTAATTGTGACTGTCATACGCTTTCCTATTTTGAGAATGATGCCTTATGGTTTAAAGATAACTTAACCCATGTTGTTGTTTGTTATGACGATGAAGGGCGAAACCTTAGCATTGCAGCTGATTTATTTAACAAAACATACTTGGAAAAAGCAGTTGATGAGACGTTAAAAACACGTATCAGTTTTGCCAGTTTCAATAATTATAATATGAGTAAAATTATAGATGCTGACAAAGGCAGTTTTAAACAGTTCTTCACCTTTGCAGATGTAAAAAACATTTGTACTCGTGAGAATGTATTAGATGAACAGCATGAGCTAATTGCAAAGCTTGTGAATCATCAATACGCGGAGGAATACTTGCCTACGGCACAATATAACTTGAGCGATCTAAGTACGTTAGATGAAATTAATAGAAAATGGTACAACACATTAAAGCTTAGTGACAAGTTATCTAACAAATCACAAAGTTTACATATCGATATGAAACTAAAAGCGCTGGGATTCTTGAAAATTAAGTCTGATAAAACAGCAAATGATCTGCTGACATTAAATTTAGACCTTTTCCATGGCGCTTTAAAATCTGATAGGGAGTTACTTGGTTTAAGTAATGAATTTATTCAAGCATACTCATTAGAGCTTCCTAAGTTATGGCAAGAGGGCGGAGAGCCTATTAATATTAGTTATTTCCCACATGAATATAGCTGTATGTTAGAAAAATTGATTCGTGCAGAGCATAATCGTTGGAATGCCTTCCATTACTTAAATGGTTGGAAATATAACGAGACCAAATCTAAGGCTAAAAAGCAGCATGATTGTTTGAAACCATTATCTGAATTTGTAAAGCCAGAGCATAAGTTAACGGTAATCTATGATCTGTACGCGACCTTGTATATCCCTAATTACTTAGCCAATGCTGGCTATGAAATACAATTAATCAAATAGTTAATAACAAGGATAGCTAACGTTAGTGTTTGATTCGGATGAGGGCCATAAGCTTCTTTCACTAACTTCAGTAATCGCTTATCTTCAACGGCTCTGTCGCTTAAAAATAACATAGCCACCCATTCCTGGTGGCTATTTTGGCAAAATAACATAGCCATATATGGACACTCCCGGTGAGTCAAGACAATAGTCTGCCTACCGAAGGCTTTAACCTTGGTTTTCTGCTAAACTATTCACACTTGCTGTTGCTATTGATGTCACTGATGTACCGCTTAAAGCGGTTGTTCTGCCAGATATACGGGCTTAACAGTCTAACTGCGCCGCTTAATGGTGAAACACCCATTCGGATTAAGTTCATCCTTGGCCTTTTCTGGCTTACATTGGTTGGACTGAGCCATTACTTCATCGTTTACAACAACCCTGGTGAGTTATTAATGTGCTATCTCGCCAATGCTTGATTGAGCTTGCTATTGGCAGACCATGAAGCACGTTTGTCAGTATTGAAGACGCAACATTTTACTACTCCATTGGCAGTTGTGTACTTAAGGCATGACTAACGGGAACCGATACCGTTGAAAAAAATGGTTGGAGGGGATAGGTTCCCCCTAGAACAGTGGGTATAGCATAAGATTACCAGGCATTCTGCTTTCCAAATCTGCGAAAATCAACCTACTCAGTGTCTTCCCAAAACCGCATCTTTACATCAGTAAAAATCTGTTGATAGTTAAATGCTATTTTAACAACTTTGCCTGTGATTTTATCCATATGAATGGCTCCAATATACCGACTATCACCACTCATGTTTCTATTGTCGCCTATCATAAAATACGTATCTTCAGGAACAACATAAACCTTACTACTTACAATCATATTTTTAATATAATCTTCCTTAAAGCCTTCTGCATAAATAACATCATACTGTAGCCCTGAGAAGTTTTCTTCTCTATAGGCTTTATATGTATACTCTTCTTGAGTCTTAAACTCATTAAGGTCAACAGATTCATTTCTGGTGTGGTTTAACGGTAATTTTTTACCATTGATATAAAATCTATTATCTGTCATTTTAAATGTGTCACCACCGACAGCCATAATCCTCTTGACATAGTTAACACCATTATAATCAAATGTAACAATATCCCCTCGCTCTGGAGAACCAAAATTTAAAAGTCCAGTTTCAGCAAATGGAAGCTTAAAGTTGTAAGCAACCTTGTTAACTAAAATAACATCTCCTTCATGCAAATTAGGATTCATAGATTTAGTTGGTACATGATTATAATTTAAAAACATTGTGCGAATAAAAATAAAACCTAAAGCTACCAGTAAAAATTTTCTTAACGGTTTAAATCTTTTTTTACTTGTGTCGGCTTTGTTCCTACGACAGTTCCACATTAGTTATTTCCTGTAAAAATTATTTTTCACTATTTCAAAAGTAAGTTAATACATTTGGTAAAGCCCTTCCACTAAAATAACATAGGCATATATGGACGCTCCCGGTGAGTCAAGACAATAGCCTGCCTACCGAAGGCTTTTGACCTTGGTTTTCTTCTATACTATTTACGCTGTTAACTAATTTAAAGAATTTTATGCATGGAATTACCATGTTTAATCATTAAGAATGTTGACTTTTTTGCCATTCAGAAATATAGTCAATCTTAGTTGGCAATTGCAGCTTCTATTTACATTATTTGATTGCAAGCAATTGAAACTAAACAACTAATTTATAATTTAATACGGAAGCCTTGGGTTCAAATCCCTATCTCTCCGCCATATTTAGAAAAGCCCGTTACGAAAGTAACGGGCTTTTTGCTTTCTAGAATTTACTGATGTGAACAACAGGTTTATAGCACCACAATGTAGGGTTCCTATTTCAGAAGTAGGCTATCTCTCCGCCATATTTAGAAAAGCCCGTTACTGAAAAGTAGCGGGCTTTTTGCTTTCTAGAATTTACTGATGTGAACAACAGGTTTAAAGCACCTCAATGTTGGGTTTAAAATCATCCCAGCTGCTGTGTTGCAGTTTTTTAGTGGTGAAAGCTAATGAACTACAGCAGTCACGTTTTTTTAAAACGTACATTAGAATAGAAGCCAATAGTTAAGCTTGATCAAGTCAAAATGTAGCATCTCAATCTAGCGTTCTAATCACCATAATTTCGCCATTTTTAAGACGAAAGGCTCATCAGCAATGATGAGCCTTTCGTTTATCAGTTTTGTTAAAAAGGTCATATCTGAGTCATACTTAAATACCTATCTCATACTTAATTAACTATGTCAGACTCGAGCCTTTCAATAAGTCATTGCTTTATATATTTAATTTAATTGTGTTTATTGTAATATCTTAAAAGTATGAATTAAGCACACTGCAAGTATGAATGATTAATAACAAACTCATTCTTAAATTCATATTTTGTAAATTAACTTTATTGCTATCATCAATGTATTGATTTCATATACACCTGTTTTGGCAAAGCGTGTTTGGGCAATCTATAGGGACATTGATATGAGTGTTAACGGAAAAGGGCTTTATGCAGTGAAAAATACTGTGGCATTCTTCGTATTACATTGTTGCTTCGGACTTGCAGTTAGTCATGCCAACGAATCACTCACTTTGGCACTCTCAGGTGTTATTGAAGATAAATGTGAGATTACTATTCCAAGTAGTTCGACTTTTGATTTTAGCCAACAGTTAATACACAGTACAACGCTCTCTATTGATTGTAACCAAACGATGTTGGTCGCACTTCGCTCTGAGTATGGCGGGCTTAAATTAAATCAAACTCAGGATGAAAATAGAATTATTGCAGCCTATGACATAGATTTTAAAATTGAATCGATTCAATTTAATATGAGCGCGAATAGTTTTGATATTCAACAAGAACAACGATTTAATGCTGGCGAAAAAATTCCATTTGCGACGTCGGGTAGTTTAGAGATTAGCCTTCCTGAAGCATTGGTATATGCCGGGAAATACACCGATATTCTGCATGTTGAGGTTTATCCTAATTTTACCATGCAGGGTATTTAATGAAGTTTTCTCCAGATGGAGAAAGTTGCCGACCGATAGGCAAATATCGGTCGGCATAGTAAAAAACCAATCTGAAATTTTAAAAGGAGTTTTACAATGAGAAAGATTACTTTAATTGCGGCATCTTTAACAGCACTAATCGCAAGTACAGCTAACGCTGGTGACGTTCAATTAGTTGGTTTTGTTCCTGCGGTATGTGAGGTGACAGGTCTAAATACTCAATTAAATGATTTTGGTAACTTACAAAACGCTAACACCGCTTCTGATATTGTTTTTGGTGTTGAATGTAATGATGTCGATGGTGCAAACATTGAAATGATTAGTGCAGAAGGTGGCCTAGAATCAGATGATGCTGAAGATCAATCTATACCTTATACGGCTACTTTAGCTATAACTGGTTATACTGACCTAGTACTTAATGCGCCTGGTGGTATGGGCACTAATGGTGCAAATATTAATCAAGATTATTCTGCAGCAGGCTTGCTAGTTGGCCCATCTGCAACATTGTCATTTAGTACACCGGGTGATGCAAGCTGGTCTGGTGGTTATTCTGATACGTTAACCGTTCAAATTAATGCGGCTAATTAATTTAGCTTAGTCAGTGAAAATATGAGGGGGATATCACTCCCTCATATTTAATTATATTAATATGGAGTGTTTTATGATTAAAAATATGACTAAATCATGTCTAGTGGCAATGGTCAGTCTTATAATCGTTTTTAGTTTACCGAATGCTTTTGCTTATAAAGTGCAGCCTATGGTGGCAGAAATGTCACCTGTAGGTAAAAAAGCACAGTTAAATCTGCGTATAGAAAATAATGACAGTGAATCCCTCACTGTTGAGATGATACCACTGCAGTTGGTTATTAATAATTCTGGTAAAATTGAATATATTCCAGCTGAAGATGATTTATTAATTATTCCTGTGACGGCTATTTTAAAACCTGGCCATTCTCAAGCTGTTATGGTGCGCTATTTAGGTGAACCTGATATCGCTGAGTCAAAAGCTTATAGTGTTGGTTTTCGTCAAATACCGATTACCATGGAGGGAGATAATATTTCACAAGTGAAAATGGGGGTTAATTTTAATACCCTAATCAACGTAGTGCCGACCAATACGAAAGCAAATTTGCTAGTTAAAGAATTAAAATTAATAGATGGAGAGTGGAAAATAACGATTAACAACTCCGGTAACCGCTATGTACGTTTAAGTGAAACTCAATGGCAAGTTAGTGATGGTGCAAACTCACTGCAGTTAAATAAAGAGCAACTTTCTGAGTTACTGAATGGCAATTTATTTTTACCCAACTCTTCTCGAACGTTAACGATGAAGCCTATTGAATCATTCAGTATGGATAAAATTGAGATTAAAATTGAAATTATGAAATAGTGAGTTAGACTTTTTTATCAGGCACCTGCTGTGTCAATTTTGTAGTTTCTTTTAGATAACTAACCTTTGAGATAAAAAGGAGGCTTATGTACATCAATTCGATAAGCTTACAAACAGTGCTTGGATGGTGCGGTATTTCTTTAATGTCTCTGTTCTTAGGAAAACCAGTGTATGGAATAGAGATCTCTCCTATGGTGACCGCACTCTCAATTGATAGTCGTGCTAATTATCAGCAATTTTTAATTACAAATAATTCTAATTTAACTTTACCTGTAGAAATTGATGTTAATGAAATAGAGTTTAACCCCCTAGCAAGTGGTGCGAGCTATAAGGTTATATCTGAAACTTCCACCGATTTATTAGTATTTCCTCCAGCAACCGTTTTAGCTCCAGGTGCAGTTCAGTCCGTTCGTGTTCAATGGCTGGGGCAAGATACCTTAGCCAATTCCCAAAGTTATTTTATTCGTTTTAGCCAGCCTCAATTAGTCGATGATAGTGCAAGTAAAAGTGGGGTTAAAATATTTGTACATTTTAATGCGGCAGTTCACGTATCGTCCAGCAAGCAGCAACCTCAGTTGGTGATTAATACATCCTCTATTCAACATCAGATTATTAATATAGATACTGATTATTCATTACAAAAGAAACAACAAAATACCTCGTCATTGTTAAAGTTTACGGTTGATAATATAGGTAATAAATACGCTACGCTTAATGATTATTATTTGAATATAACAGAAGCCGACGGTAATACATTTACTATCGAAGAGGAGGCGCTTGTAACAGATCAAATTAACACCTTTTTTCCTCCACATTCAAAACGTGAGGTGTCCATTAATCTTGGTCGCGTATTGTCTAAAGGCTTTAGTCTAGCCATTACCCCTGTGGTGCGGTAGTTTTTATGAGTAAATTAATTCAACGATTGATATTAATGTGCTTATTACTCTCTTTTACGCTCATGGCTGAGGACGTAATATTAAACACCACTGGACGGGATATTAATCTACAAAGTTTATTTCGATTACAAGACAGTCTAATTGGTGATGTTGAATTAACGATAACAGCAGATCAAAAAATTGAACTGCCAGCCACATCAACTTTGGCGTTGTTGGCTGACACCCTTGTACCGGAAACGCTTGAGCTATTATCGACATTTCAGCATGATGATGTATTAAACCAAGCTGATTTTTCAAAGGCTGGGCTTAGTTTGACTTTTGACATGTCAACTTTTGAACTAATAATGCAAGCACCTATTGAGGCGCTTAAAATTAGCGGCCTATCGTTTGCTCCCAGCAAAAATACCCGTCGATATATAGAAGCGTCATCATTGAATGGTTATGTAAATCTCCACTTGTCTGCTACCAATACTTCGAATATTAGTGATGATAGCCAAAATTTTCTCGATTATAACCACCTTCTTGAAACTGGGCTTAATTACCGAAATGCCGTTTTGGAGTATGAGGCGGTTTACAATCATTTAGATGGTCAATCTGGAGAGTACTCTCGCCAAGGTACGCGTCTTAATATTGACTTTCCTAGCCAGGGTACTCGTATGGTTTTGGGGGATTTTTATAGTCGCCCCAGTGGTTTTCAGTCTGGTATTGATTTTCTTGGGTTAGGGATTTCTCGTGACTTTTCACTTATTCCAACCAGAAATGTTAGGCCAACGGCTGCACGTCAATTCACTTTAGAACGAACTTCTGAAGTTGATGTTTTAATCGATGGGGTGGTAGTAAAAAGGCTCAGCCTTGGTGCGGGTTCTTATAATCTTGAGGATATTCCTTTAGCCGAAGGCGTTAGTGATGTTGAATTATTGATAACCGATCGTAATGGACGTCAAGAACGAATAAATTTTAGTATTGCCACGGGTATGGATCTGCTAAAACCTGGAGAATTTGAATATGCATTTAGTTCAGGAGTGACGAGTGATTTAGTTGAAGACAAGCTTAAATACGACCGCGATGCATTTGTTGTCGATGGTATGTTGGAGTACGGTCTCACGCCATCACTAACATTAGGCGTAAACATGCAGGCGGCACCTAAAATCTACCAACTGGGGCAACGGAGTTTGTTTGCTACAGGATTAGGTGTGTTTGATTTAAACCTTGCTTATAGTAACCAAGATTTAGTTGGCGAAGGAGCGGCTGCCAGTTTAGGGCTTGATGTCAGTTTCGAAGATGGCCCTGATAATTCTCAACTCAGTTTTTTTTATGAATATTTTTCTCAGTCATTTACTCGAGTCGATGATTTGTTTCAAAGATCTGATGATTCGGTTTTTAACCCTATAGATTTACTTTCTTCTTTAAATATTAACAAACATTTTTTCACCAGCCGTTATAGCCGATCCATCACTCAGGCTTTGCGAGTTAGCCTAACCCTTAACTATATTGATGTATATCAAAAGGAAGGTGATTATTGGACTATTAGCCCAGCACTTTCTGGTGATCTATTTGATACCCCAGCCACTTGGAGTGTTCGGTTAACACACAAAGATAATCAGGATGAAAGTAACGAATTTAATGCATTACTTACTCTAAGTTGGCCGTTTGGTTCATCTCGCGTGGTGAGTAGTTATAGCAGTGACTTAGAAGATTTAAAAACGGAATATAGTTATCTTAACGGCATCGGAAAAACAGGTGGGGTCAATATGTTTATCGGTGCACAGCGCACCAGTGATACAGATGCTAACCTAGAAGCAGGTATTGATTACTCTGCTAATCGGTATCAAGCCAACCTTCAACATACTAGCCGGTTTACCGACTTTACGAATAAGCAAAGTAGTCATTTTAGCCGAGCAGAACTTTCATCAGCATTAGTATTTTCGGGTTCTCAATTTGCTTTAGGTAGACCTGTTGGAGATAGTTTTGCCATTATTCAACCGCACGCTAACTTAGCAAATAATCGTATTGATGTGGATATGTCAGATGAAGGGGCGAGAGTGCATAGTGACGGTGTAGGTGCAATGGTCGTTCCAGATCTTGTCGCATATAATGAGCAATTAATTTCCTATGATGTAACAGATTTACCTCCTGGTTACGATTTAGGTGAAGGGGTGTTCGCGCTCAATCCTGGATATAGACAAGGTTACTCACTAAAGGTGGGCTCTGATGCAATTATCACGGCTATGGGGTCAATTTTTGATAACAAAACGGGTGAACCTGTTAGTTTATTAGCGGGTAAAGCGATATCTCAAACAGATAAAAACTTTGAAGCATTAGACTTTTTTACTAATCGCAGCGGACGATTTGCGATTAGCGGCCTAAAACCTGGCACCTATTTACTCAAGCTAAATAGCGAATCAGTAGGGACATACGAGCTTATTATTAGCGATGAAAGTGGTGCATTACTTCGCTTAGGTAAGATTTATGTTGATTAACACGAGATGTATAACACACTCATCTCCTAGGAGGACATATGACTCAGACTAACTCTATCAAGTTGATCAAGACAAAACTTATGAAGGTTTTCTGTCTGATCGCTATATTTATCGGTTCTAGCTTATTTACTATTAGCAGTTTTGCTGCTTGTGACGCTCGAGTGCAAAGTGTCAATTTAATGAGTTCAGGAGTTCAAAATCAATATGATGTGTTTGCGACAAGTACTTTTGGTTTAGTGCAGTCTTATGAGGTGAAAGTAAATTTTAGTGACCCAAATGAAGATTGCTCCTTGAGTTTAATGATTTCAACTGTCCAGCAAGGGTATGAACTTACAGGTCAAGGTGGCAATTTATTATCTTTTACGCCATACCTTCAAACTTCCGGCAGTTTTATTCAAAATAGACACTGGTTTGCAGAGGTATCACCGAACCAATCTACTTTTCGTTTTCAATTACGATTCCCGTCACAACAATTTGGAGCTGCTGGGGATTATTCAAATCAATTAATCGTTCAACTCATCCCAAGCCCAGAACAATCATCGATAGTTCTAGATGAACGTAACCAATTAATTTCATCTCGTATTCCACCTGTTGCGAGCATTAGCTTTTACGGCTTATCTCAAAGGCTTTATCCATTAGACCTTGGGCGATTAACAACAGGTAAAAAGGTAAACATCGATCCTAACTTGTATATTCGTAGTACTACAGGCTATGAAATTAGTTTCCGTTCAGATAATCAAGGTAAGTTAAGACACCAAAGTAAGCATGAACGCTGGGATGTTGACTACGAATTCAGTGTTGCTGGCAGTGTGATTGATTTTTCGGAAGCAGGTAATCAGCTAATTGTTAATGCACCGCAAAACCCTAACGGTCAAAGAATTCCTATGACGATTCAAATAGGTGAAACAGAAAATAGGCCTGGTGGTGTGTATGAAGATGAGATTCATATCGATATCAGTGCATTAGGCCTCGGAGGTTTTTAATCTAAAGCTGCTTATTAAATAACATCGCTCTTTGGCGGAGGGGATCAGTAAGTCACTATTTTTTAAATCTGTTTTATCAGCAGCTAAAACAGATTTCAGCTATAGAAAAGAAGATGACTCAATTGAAACAAATAACGCTAAAATTACTCTCTACAATTTTATTTCATTGGAGGATTTTTTATATTTATGTAGATGAACCTTTGCCCAATTCACCGCTTGGATACGGTTTTTAACCTCAGTTTTCTTGAATACCTTATAAAGATGAGATTTAACCGTGTGTTCACTCACAAATAGTGCGTTAGCAATATCAATGTTGGAGTTGCAGGTGGTGAGTAATTTCAGTACATCACGCTCACGGCGAGTGAGAGAGACGGGTTGTTGTTCTGGAGGGAGTTCATCCTTTCGGTAGTGTTGCAGTAACTCGCTCATCATTGTTCTTGGCAACCAACATTCACCCGCGAGAATTTTTTTCATTCCACGCTCCAATAATTCCAGTGTGCATGATTTGGGGAAAACACCACAACAATTTGGCCAGTCGAGTAAATCTCGCTTTTTGAAGTTTTGAGAAGTATTCAGTAAAACCGTATGAACTTGGTTAATATTTTCATTAAATAAACTATCCCAATAACTTTCATCAATATTCGGTAAGTCAGCGACATCAACAAGTAATAATGGATTTGATGTGTTTTCGAGGTGAGATAGCTCTCTTTCACTGCTAATGAATAGGGTCTCACAACCTAAATTAGAATTTAAAAAATCAGAAATAGCTCGACTCTGAATAGATAACTTCATGACTAAAAATAAAGTTTGTTTCAACATAATGAATAATTTCCTTTTCATTATAATGGTACCGTGAAGCGCAGAAACTGTCTCTAAAGCTACCCTTAAAAATATCACATTTCGAATACAGAAGCTGTATCGTGGCTGAGAATCATCATAAATGTTGATGCAATTACTTTTACCTGTGAGTGCCAGCTCAGCAAGGCTGATAGGCAAGTCTTAAGCGATAAACACAGCACCATGCAGCCTTACATTTATAATATTTTGCTCTTGGTGGGGACGTGTGAATATGACTGAGCGAGGGTAAGCTTTTATAACGACACAAGTTATAACATTTGCTTAAACACATTTATTTATAACAGACTAGATTGGTTTTTAATGTAGAGGCCAGCTTTCAGTGGTTACTAACCCCCAGTGGTTGTTTAAAATGGTTATGAATGTGCAATGGTAAACCTTATTTATTTGTAATTTCATTCAGTCACAATTTGGGTTCATTTCTAGTGATTAAACGCTGCTGATTGCTTTATCATTATGTTTGATGTTGCTTGGTGCCCAAAGCTGTCAATCATGAGCGCAAGATGTACTCAGCGAGGTGATAGTTTGATAATGTGGAAGTTGTTTATGTTAATTTTGATAGCCATTACACCACAAGAGTCTATTAGTGGATAAAACCTAGAAGGTATATTGAGTTAGATGTTACCGCTATGACCCCAATTGGTATCCTGCGGCACTATGGCTGTAGTGCACGCAGTTAAGTTTTTTGGAGAATAAATAACTTGTATAAATATGCCCACTTAACAATGGGCTTATTTTGAGTATCGAAGAGTTAAACTAGATTAATCAATAAGCTTTAGCTATTGATAATAACTGCGGTAAAAATTCATTATCTAATGTGGCAATCTCGGCTTGCTCACTTAACACATCATGTAAAATTTCATGGGTAGTAAGCGGATTCGCTAATACGACCCTAAATACGGTGACGATTTCACGGTGGTATTTAGCCGGTTTTATTCTGGTGCGTGAGACAAATGATTTACCTTGTTCACGTTGGTGCTTTTGAATAAAGCGGGTTAAGCGGTCAAGCAGGTAATTACAGCGCTCTACAGTATTTATATCATCATTAGCTAATGCTTTATCAATTGTTAGTTGAACAGTCTTAGGCACGTAACGGTAGGTTAAAATACATAATTCAGGCTCTGTGATGAGCTCAAAATTTTCATCTGCAGCAATGTGCGATGCGAAATAACGGGCCATTTCTAGACCGTTGTTGATTAAAATCTCATAACCGTCACCACCGATGATCTGTAAACAAGCATGCACTAGCATTGCCATGCCAGGTCGTGAGCCTTCGAGGGTTTGACTACCTAAATCTTTAGAGCCTACTCGCAAAATATACTCGGCATGATGAGCAATGGCATGTGCAAGCTCTGGGTCTTTAAATAACACCATGCCCGCACCCATAGGCACGTACATTTGTTTATGGGCATCAATAGTGACCGAGTCGGCTAATTCAATGCCATCGAGTAAATAGCGGTATTTGTTCGACAGTAAACTGGCCCCGCCCCAAGCTGCATCAACATGAAAGTGGCATTGGAGTTCAGTGGCGAGTTTTGACAGTTCAACTAGTGGGTCGATATTACCGGTTTCGGTGGTGCCAGCAACACCGACAATGGCCATTACCTTAATATTGTCATCGGCGAGCTTTAATGCGGTTTGACGCATGGCCGCTACATCGACTTTATTGTCCGCAGTGGTGGGGATACTGATGATGTTGTCTCGACCAATACCCAGTAAGTCAGCGGTTTTACCAATTGAGTAATGGCCGCGCTCAGACACTAAGATGGCTAAATCGTCATATCCATAGTGTTTCAGTGCTTTAGGTAATCCTTCACGGTTAATGCCTTTAAAATTACCATCAGCTTTTAGTAACTGGTTTCGTGCTATCCATAATGCGGTGATATTGGCCACCGTGCCACCAGAGCAAAATGCGCCAAGGGAGTAGTTAGCGCTGTGCATCCATTGCTCATAAAAGTCAGTGTCTTGGCTGTAAATTAAGTGATGCATCATCCCCAGCACTTGGCGCTCTAATGGAGTGAATGCTTTAGATGTTTCGATTTTGACTAAGTTCTGATTCAAGCCCACCATCATTTTAGATAAGGGTAAAACAAAGTAGGGCAGCGCTGATGTCATATGACCGATGAAGCTCGGCGCCGAGGTATGCACCGAGTGTGCTACCAGATTTTGCATTATTTCGTCAGTATAATCAGATACAAAACGAGGCGAATCAGGAATTTGAAACGCTTTAAAGTCAGTTTCAATAAGTGATAATGGCTTTTCTAATGCAGCAATACTCTTACCTAAAAAGCCCGCTAAGTCTTCAGAAAGTTTCTGCTCGATAATGCTTAAGGTTGAGTCGGCGTCTTCAGGTACGGTAAAAATACGCAGAAGACTTGCCTCTGATGCTTGTGCTATGCGGTCGTGTTTGGTCATTAACTGGTGCCATCATTTTTATTCTTGGGCCAATAATGTGCTAAATATATTGATATAAGCGCTTTCATGGCCATTATGAGGGCTAACTTTACTGCAAGGATTATTTCGCAGCAAGTTTTTAACTCAAACTGACTATTTACTCAGCGACAACTGATAAATTGCGGCGATATTCTGCGCAGTATTCGCCAGGTTGTCATGGGCGTTAGCCAGAATATCATCCAGTGGTGCTAATGACGGAATAATAGGAAATATCGCTGTCATGCCTTGAGCTAAAATTAGCTCGGCGCCATCACCAAAGCAGCCAGCAATGCCAATGACAGGTACGTCTTGATGTATACCTTGTTGCAGCACACCCATTGGGGTTTTACCGCCTAATGTCTGGCTGTCCATGCGGCCTTCACCTGTGATAACAAGATCGGCGTCAGCGATAGCATCTGCAAGCTTCACCGTGTCAATGACGATATCGACCCCCGGCTTTAGCTTGGCATTGAGTAGTGTCATCACCCCATAGCCCATACCGCCGGCCGCGCCTGCGCCAGGAAACTCTGCGAGATCAGTTGTCGTTGTAAGTGAATGAGTTGCACAAACCACCTTGGCAAAGTGAGCTAATGCAGCATCAAGTTCTGTAACCATCTGCTCATCAGCGCCTTTTTGAGGACCAAAAACAGCGGATGCGCCATTAGGGCCGCATAGCGGATTATCTACATCACAGGCCACCTCAATTTTACATCGCGCCAGTAACGGGTGAGCTGATGTGTTATCAATTTTTGCAAGCTCGGTTAACCCCAAGGCGCCATAACAAATAGGCTTATTTTGTGCTGTAAGTAAGGTAAAACCTAACGCCTGGGCCATACCTGCACCGGCATCGTTTGTCGCACTGCCACCTAAACCTAAAATAATATGTTTTATACCTCGGTCTAAAGCGTCTTTTATTAGTTCACCCGTGCCATAACTTGTCATTAGCATAGGGTTACGGTTAGCACGTTCCACGTAATCTAGTCCAGATGCTGCGGCCATCTCAATCACAGCGGTCGCAGTTTGAGCATCTTGATTAATGATGCCGTAATGAGCGTTTACAGGAGTGCCTTCGGGGCCTGTGACTTGCAAGCTGATAATTTCCCCTTGGGTTGCATCAACCATAGCCTGCACCGTACCTTCGCCACCATCGGCCATCGGCACTTTACAATACTGAGCATCAGGAAATACTCGCTTAAAGCCTGCTTCAATGGCATTGGCAACACCTAAGGCGCTGAGGCTTTCTTTGAAGGAGTCTGGTGCAATAACAATTTTCATCGTTCGCTTCCCTTTAGTCATTTGCTGATTGAAATATAAGCGTGTGGTTATGAATAAATTAGCAGTAAATGCATGTTTGATAAATGTTTAAAACGAAGCAGCTATTGAAAAATTTTATTATTGCTATTGGATAAGTGGATATTAGCCATAAAGCTGGCTTTGATAGGGGCAGGACTTGGGGATAGGACTTAGGCCAGGAGTAAAAATGAAAATGGGCACTCATCTCATGATAAATGCCCACAAATATATAATTCAGCTGAAAACCACCAAAGTGTAAGTGATGGTCAGGCGACGGAAATTTGGTTAAACAACTGGAATAGCCAATAGCCAAATAAACCGTAGCTGGTTAACAGTGTCAATATGGTCGAAAACTTTGCCACTGGCGCAATAGGCGTTTGTTTTAAGGCTAAGTGGCACAATACAATAGAAAACAGGCTGATTGGGGCAACAATAATGCTTAAAGGCAAAATAATAATCGCCCCTGTTAGTAGCATTAACGCCGATTGCATACAAGGCACTTTTTTATTGGTTAACAACAGTGGCGCTAATGCTGCACCAAAGGCCAATAACACAGCGCCCAAATATAGAATAAATTGTGCCAAGGATTGATACTCGGCAATAAAGCCAATTAACGCAATAAGCGGAAACACTAAGCTCAGTGTGACATGCTTTTGGCTAACACTTTTTTGCACGTATAAGCCTGCAAAATAGCAGCTAGCTTGCGCGATAGCATTAACGCAAGTAAAGGCCATTAAAGCAATGAAGATAAGAATGCTGTTATTGGTCATAACGGTCGAACTGGCGGCAAATGCCGGAAATGCAACCAGTGAGCTAAGCAGAACAATTGATGTTTTTTGCATAATAATTTGGCTATTTCTACTGTATGAAATCAAAGATAGTGGCACTAGCAGTAAATTTTAATCGACTATTAGTGTAATAGCTTTTGTTAATTTAGTAATTGCAGGTTATTTGTAGTTTATTGATAGCTACTGCACAAAACGTTAAATTTCTGGCAAAAAAAAGCCTGCTATATTGCGATAGCAGGCTGGTATTTTTTACTTAGTTTTATAATTTGTAATTTACACTTAACATAATCATATGTGCTGTGTAGTCATGGCTATTACTGCCAAAACTCATTACATTCCAAATGGTATCTGGTTGGATATCATTGGCTGCATCATTATCTAAGTACTTTTCAATTTTGTAGTCTAAACGGACAGCCATTTTGTCAGTGGCTTGGTATTGACCATATAAATTGACGTTGTGCACTTTAGCAAAGTAGTCACCGTAGTTGCCAGTAACATTTTGGCGAACTTGAGTCGTACTGTCAGATTCTGAATAGGTGTAATCTAAACCTAAACGTAAACGGCTATCCATTAAGTTGTTGTAACTTAAATTTGCACCGACAACATCGATAGTATCTTCGATATCCGCTTCCCAAGTTGGACCTGAGAATGTGCTACTACCCGCTTGTTGTGACTCAATGATTTGATAATTATAAAATGCATTTAGCATCACATCTTTATTAAACATGTAGTTGAAATTGATATCGTAACTGGTGTCTTTCGACTCAGTTAGGCCAATTTCAGTGTCTGTATAATCATCAAGTGCGTAACGCGCGCCAAAATCGATGGCTAATGCTTCGAGAGGGCTATAGCTCACTCGCGCTTCAACCATACTACGGTCACGATCAGCAATGTAGTACTTACGTAATAAGTCGTTATTTTCTGAAGAGGTCCACTCAGACGCTTGGTAATCAGAACCATCACGGCTGCCAAAGCTACCTTTAATCCACATGTCCCATTTATCAAAACTGTTTAAACGGTAACGGGCCCAAACTGTGCTTTCTTCAGTGACTTCACGCTCTGAATAACTACGCTCATCACGGTTATAATCAACACCGGCATCCAGTTTCATACCACGGCTAATGCGGTAATCTGCAGCAATCTTAGCGCGATGAGTCGTTTGATCGTATGGCGTGTTATAAGCCACTTGACCGTTGACATCATTGATGCTGATTTGAGTCCACTCTTCGATGTTGGTGTTGTTGTCGCGATCTGAGTAGTCGTAGCTACCAGTAACACGAACTTCACGGTTGATACGCTTAGCTGCTTTTAACGTTAAGCCGGTGATATCAACTTTGGCATCAATTGATTCCGTTGGTACGCTGTAACCATAGCCTGAGGTGACTAAATCTTGATCTTGAGTCATTTGACCAAACATCAAACGGCCACTAAGCGCTGCGCCATTTTCATTGTATTGACCTAATAACGACACAATATGTGATTCGTTGTCAGGGTCTAATGACATATAACCACGGGTTTGAGCACCAAACGTTGGGTTAAAGGCATTGTCATAGCTTAACTGGGCATTATCATTTTTAAAGATAGAACCGTCATAGTTAAGGCTAGTGAACCAGTTAGCGCCTCTAAATTTAATACCCGCATTGATGGTATCAGTGGTGTAATCAACAGGCTCTGCAATCATCATAGATTGATTGAAAAAGCTACCCGATGCCGTTTTGGTGCCGGTTTTTTCTTCACGTTGATAATTCACATAAGTAGTGAATAGTGACTCAGTTTGATATTCAAACCCTAAACCTGCACGTTCACGTTTAAGTGATAAATCAAACGGGTTTAAGCTGTTACCAAGCTCAGTCATACCGTCAGTCGTACCTGCTGTCACCCAGCCATCAGGCAAGGTTAAATCGTTACCACCAATACCACTGTATGGAGACATCACGGTATTAGAGCTATAAGTAGCAATTGAGCGGTAGTTTAGGTTGAAATTATATTGGCCTAATTTGCCAACATTCACATCTAAACGACCATTGTCTAGGCCTAAATCGGTGGCTTCAACTTTAGCGCGGTAGCCCGATTTACCAATATAGTTAATATCAGCATCAACTTTGGGAGCAAACTCGTTGCTGCTGCCAAATGCATTGGCAGAGTGAATATCATCTTCGCTGTTATACGCAACGCCTACACCCACACTACCGGTTACGCCAGTTTCTACAGCACAACCTTTACAAACCCACTTGTCATATTTGACTTTGTCTGTGTTGGCATTACCGACACCGTAACCATCAGCGGCCATTGCAAAGCCTGCATTGGCTACTAGCGCTAAGGTGATTAAGTTCAGTTTAAATTTCATAGTCGTACATCCTTAACGCTGAAGTAATTTGCCAGAAGGGTGGTTTGAACCATGTACTTGGCTATGACAATTTAAACAACTGCGGCCACCAGTAAAGGCATTATCACCAACATTAGAACCCATTCCTGTGTTGCCTAAGTAAGCATTGCTAGCATGACCATCGCTGGCATGACATTGCTGACATAGCTGAGGAGCACGAGTTTTTAGCATTCCTTCGTTAACTGAACCATGTGGGTTATGACAACTTACACAGTTTTCTGTCACTGGTGCGTGTTCCCAAAGTTTTGGACCACGTTTTTCAGCATGACATGAGTAACATGTTTCATTGACACTTGGTTTAACAAGATCTGAATCAGCCATGCTGCCATGTGGGTTGTGACAATCACTACAGGTCATTTGGTCAAACTTCATTGGATGACTTGAGCGTTTGTTCATGTCGGTTTTAACTTTAACATGACAACTAGAACAGACTTCCATTTCAGTCTTTTTAGACAAAATAGGGTCATTTGCAGTATGAACATTATGACAAGATGCACAAGCAACATCAGCATTATCATGATGGCTAGTGTTCCAAGACATACGCTTGTCGTCTAAGTGACAGCCCATACAAACACTGTTTTGCTTTTCAGGTGCTAAGGTTGAGTTAGGGCCAAAAGCAATCATTGGCTCATTACCACCACGGTTATGTTTACCCATAGGGCCATGACACGCTTCACATTGAAGGCCAGCCATTGGGCTTTTTGATGAGTCAATTGCGCCATGAACACCTTTAAAGATATCCATTACTTTTTCTGAACGCTTATGACACATTAAGCATGAGTCAGCGCCTTTAGGTGAATAACTACCTTCTTCGAACTTTTTATCAAGTACGGCTTCAACTTCGTCAGGTGTCATTTTTGCATCCCACTTCGACGCATAAGCCGAGTGAGACATCCCAAGAGATAGCAAAACAACTGCCATAAATGTCGGGATTAAAGTGTTTAATTTCATTTTGATTTTCATAGTGAGGCTTCCCAATCTATCCATGATGTTGATGTGATTTATGTAATCTAAGGGAGAAGCAAGCTTCTCCCTTAAGGGTAAATTACATCTTCACCGCGGTGTGATCGAAAATAGTAGGTGCGTGACAGAAGAAACAGGTTTCTAACTGAGCAGCATCATTCGCCTCTTGGTAAGGCCCATTAACTAAACCGCCTTGGCTTTGAGCATGATTCTTGATTTCTTCAAAGCCATGACAAGAAGCACAAGTTGCTGTGATTGGGGTGGTGTACAAGCTCTCTTTTTGACCAGGATCTGAGTAAGCTTCGATGACCGATGATGCTAATGCGCCTTTAAGCTTGAATGCATCAAGATTAAAGTCGTTATGACACTGAGCACAGTCTTTAATAACACCTTGCTGGCCATGAACGCTATGAAGCTTCATCTCGATAGCGCCTTGGTTTGCACCAGATGCGTATGTACCATCAGGGGTGTGACAAGCCACACAAGCATCAACACCGACTATAGGCATATCGTTAGCATCTGTTGTGTGCGAAAGCTGCTCAGACATCACAAAGCCTGCATGTTGCTGGCCCTTGTGGATTTCAAACTCAGGGGTATGGCAAGTAGCACATGCGCTAAAGTTAACGGAATCTACATGACGCATAGAAGGAGCTTGGCCAGATAGTGTGGCGAAGGCTAAATCAGCTTTCATACCAGTGTAGAAGTCATCTTTTAACCATTTAGCCTTCACAGTTCCATCTTCATTGTAGCTAAAGTTCATATTCTCATCGCTAACGACTTTAGAACAATCGACAAATGCGCCATCTTCAGAACACATTGACCAACCAACAAAGCTAAATGCTGTTTCGTCATCGCTTCCTGCAGTGCCAAGTTTAAGATCTGCGCTAGTGGTATATACTAACTTACCACCTTCAATAGTAGCTTTTGTGTCAACAACACCGTTCATGATTGCATTAATAGAGTCTTTACCGTAATAGCCCAGAGTTACATTATTTGGGCCAACGTTGGTAATAATTTCAATGCGCTGAACCATTGCTGAAATGGTATTAAGATCGACATTTTCACCGTTTGAATCTACAACTTGGATGCTGATAGTTGCATTTTGAGTTGTAGGATCTATTGTTGAGTCAACATTGATACCATATTGGTCCATCAACGCTTTTTTCTCGACAAAATCACCAGTGTGAATTTCTTCAGTCCAGCTGGCATTGTGACATGCGATACAGTTTGAATTATCAGACTGTTGTGGGTGACCTTGACCAGCTTCGAAGTCGATGCCAGTGTGACAACTCGAACAGGTTTCCATGGTTGGAACACGTGTCCAGTTACCCCATTCAGTTAACTCTTCTGATTCAACGTGACATGATTGGCAATTATTTTGAATTAAAGCTTCTGCAGTAACACCAGTATATTCTTTACCATTTTTATCAGTAAACGACTTATTACTGTTGTGAATGTTATGAATTAAGTGTTTCCACTGACTTTCAGTAGAAAGATTTGTACTGTGACATGTCGCGCAAGTTTCTTGAGTAAAGTAACTGCTATGTCGAGTAGTGATAGGCTCACCTTCAGCATGGCAATTTGCACAAGTGTCATGTGACACAATGTTCTTTGTATATTTAGCGTCATAACCTTCACCATCAAAGTCTTGTGATAGTTCAGTATGAGGTACTTCTGTTACACCATCGAGCAGCATTGCATTTTGAGCAATGATGTTATAGCGCTGAGTTAATTCAGAATTGAAGCCTTTAGTTTCAATGGTGAAGCTATAGCTACCATTTTTGTTATCAATGAACTCTTTTTGAGAGCCAATTGATTCCCAAACTGCACTATTACCAGCGCCCGTTGCACCAGCTGGTATAAGTTGAGCTACTTTTTTAACTTCAAAAGCGGATAATCCGACTACTGCTTCATCATCTTCATTAGTCGCAAAAACCTTAAGCGTTGGGTTATCACCTTCATACGTTACTGAAAGGACTTCAAGCTTAAGTTGTTGGATAGCTTCAGCTGGTTCGCCGCCTGGAAGGCCTGGGATACCATCTTTACCATCATCTCCGTCACTACCACAGCCTGTTAAGGCAACTGAAAAGCTAGCAGCAAGGAGTAAAGCAATTTTTGTATGTTTTGTGTTCATCATATTTTCCCTAAAGAGGTAATACATTGAACTTATTGGCAGTATTTTCTGCGAAGAAGCCACTATCATCACTAGTGTTTTCCTGTTCTCAATTAAGTCAATGTTGGAAAATGTATTCCTAGTAACTAGATTACTGCACCTAAGCAAAAAAATCTTTAAAGCTTAGGTGATTATGTGACCCTGTTCTAAGTATTCCTAAAGTGGTATTTAGAAATAAAAAGAGGAGACATCGTCTCCTCTTATATTAACGATTACTTATAGTTAACTGGATGTATGCTATCAACACCAAAAGCTTTACCTTCAGCATGACAGGTTGCACAGGTTTCAGAACCTGGGACATAAGTACCTTCAGGATCATTTGCTGCACCACCTTCACTACGAATGTGAGAAACTAATGACTCTTTAACACCATGACAACTAATACACGTTGCTGCGATTGGAGAAAACTCTACACGCCCTAGCTCGGCATCAGTAGTTTGTGTCGCTGGCACGCCAGCTGTATCCATACTTAACTGACCTTTGTCATGACAGGTTGCACAATTACCATAATACTCAGGGAAGGTAATTCTATCCTCTCCACCAGTTCCTTGACCCTCACGCTTGTTGGCATGTAAAGAGTGAATGCGAACTTTAAAGTCAATGTGTTCAACTATTGATTTACTACTAGAGTAAGTGGCGTTATGGCACATTTGACATTCCGCTTCAAAATTGGTGTAAGAACCACCATGAGGGATTTTGTTGCCGCCAAACTTAGATAAGAACTTGCCATCATGACAGTTGGCACAAGTCTCGTTGCTAACCACTTGGCGACGTGCTTCTACGTTTTCATCACCAACTAGATTGAACGGGACTATGTCACCAACAAGCGTTGCAGCGCTGACAGCTTCATCTGAACCTGTTCCGCAAATTACACCTTGTAAGCTATCACGGTCAACGCACATTTTAGTTGTGATAACAGCTGTTGATGGTGTTGTTGTGTCAATTGTTAGGTTAATATCGGCGATTGTGTAAGTGAATACATTATCAGCAGCCTGAGTAGGCGCTGTAGCTAATAAATCAACTCTTTGGTAACCCTGTTCAAAATCATCAGTATTACCAAAACCTAACATAATTCGGCTATGCGTTAATCGGCCATCTGCATCAGGGCTAGTTACACTTTCTTCGTTGGTGTCTTCAATATTAACTGCAAACGTTAGTTCTTGAGCAGCAGAATCATAGCTAACACTATTTGCAATCAATGTTGCAGAATAGCTATCTTGAGCATTTTGTTTTGCTACTGCATCAGTAAAGTGATGTGCTGCACCAGCCATTCCTTCATCAGCATGACAAGTAGAACAGTCAGTAGTTTCGATATATTTACCGTGCATATCAGCTTTTATTTGAGCAGGATCTGTTGAGTCACTATGACACGAACCACATGCTAGTGCCGTGTGATGCTTAAAATTAGCTGCATCAACAGGGCTGTTGTCGCTATTTTCAATGTGACATGCTTGACAGTCATATAAATCAGCAGGGAAGGTCACTTCACTGTAATCATGAACACTGCCATTGTAACCAGCAACTAAATAGTCACTTTTATGGATTTTATGTGCCATGTAAGCAAAATCTAAAGAAGCGCCAGTTTCTGGATCTGCAGAGTAATTGTTATGACAAACTTGACAATTTTCTAGTGCAATTCGTTTACCGTCATGCATTGCTAATTTAGGTGCCCTAGCATGTCCGTAATTGTCACTATGACAACGAAGACAAGACTCTTCTAAGTTATTAACAGTGCGAGTTTCTTCTGGGCTTACTTGCTCACCAGTGATAGGAGAGAAATCAAAGTGAGTGTTAACGAGTTTATCTGCACTGCCTTCAGCTCTTAATTCCATCGTGATACGGTGAGTAAGAGTTTCGTCATAGGCTAAATCTAGCCCTTCTATGGCGTCGATACTGTTTAAGTTAACTTGGAATGTATAAGTGTATTGACCAACAACATTACCGGCGGTTAGACATTCTTGTTTACAGCTTCTTTCCACCGAAGCTTGAATTTGAGTACCTGCTTTATCTTCAAATCCCGGCGGAATATATTCAGCAACAGGTTCAACTACATTGTTAATATAGCTAACCCATTGTGGGGTTTTGTAACCTTTGCCACCCTGTGGGACAAGTTTAGCAATACCCATACCTAGGCTATCGACATTGTCATAAGTGGTAAGATCTGTAATGGGAGTACCATTAGCATCACCAAGTTCAAAATGAACGCTGATTGCACCATCAAGAATTTCTGTTGACGTGATATCAACTTGAAGACTTTTAGCCTTATTGATCGTGAGACCGACTACTCCATCTTCACCATCTTCACCGTCTTTGCCATCACTGCCACAGCCAGTCAATGCAAAAGCTAATAGCCCTGCACTGAATACCGCTTTAGCAGTCGTATTTAAATTAAATTTATTCATCATTTTTCCCTGCAAGAGATTTATTTTCACTCGACTTTTCATCATAAAATCGTGCGTATGGATAATATCCAAACTTATTCGAAATAAGCTGTACTATTTTAACCACTTGTAAACTATACCGCCGTGATTAAGATCTTACTATTCCGAAAGGAGTACTTCTAAATTCTGCAATTTACAACTCGTTGTTTTTAAGTTGTTAAACTGTCGATAATCAGTAGTTGCTCTCTGTGGGTGTTTTTTGTTGATTGACGCTAAAAACCCAGTTTGGTATCCAATTTCAGTAAGCTCTGATATCTGCAATGATTTTGGTAATGTATTATTCACTACTAAATAGATTGCTAAAATTGCCATTACTAATAATAAGTGATTTATGTGAAAGATGGGTTAAAACCTGAGCAAATTGTGTGTTTTTTGATGATTAAAGACTGATTTTGGTTAAAAGTGTGATCGTGATCTTATTGTGGTTGATGTGCATTATCACTTGGTCAAATAATTTTGCTGAGTGCGAGGTTTTGGCAGTTAATTTTAGCTGACAAGTTGCTGTATATTGTGTTGTGTATTGGTAAGCTCGAATTGAATTGGCACTTTGCAGGTGCTGTATACTTAAATCAGTTAAATAATGAGCTAATTTAACCGGGATCGAGTAAAGCTTGTGCAGTCGAGCGCTTTGTTGATAAAAGTGAGCGAATTTAACTTGAACATGGTCAGTGCTTAGGGGATAATCCTGTTGTTCTCGTTAAGCAGGACTAATTTTAGATGTTTAAGATAATTAGATATTTAAGGTTATTAGCTTAATTAGAAATCAATGGTGACCTTAGGGTCCCCCCGCAATGATAACTTGTGAACTCGGCCAGGCCTGGAAGGGAGCAACCGCAGCAAGTGACTCGTGTGCCGGGGTGTGGCTCTAGGGGAACCTCCAATACTCCTAGTATTTCTTTCAAAAACTCTCTAAACACCTTACTTTACTTAAAATAACGTTTTTTATCAGCGTTTATGTTGAGTGTTTCTTTAGTAAACCAACCTAGCCATTTAAAATTTTTGCGCATTAGATGTTTGGCATTTTCTTGATAGCAGGCTCTTTAGCTGCGCTTTCTGCATCTTCCACTAACTTTTTATGAAGGTTGGCTTTTAAAAACTGTCGTGACTTTTCAAGTGCGCTATGGATCTCGTTTTTCATCTGTTGCAGTTCTGCATAATCTTCAAAAAAATAAGTATCAACGAGGTGTCTTATGTAGCGAACTGGAAGTTGATTTAAGGTAACGCAGCATAAATCAGCTAAATACTCCTCTGGTAGCTCTTCGAGTAAGCCTTCGTCTCTTAATATTTCCATTAAAAGCACTTCATAGTAATTACGAATATCAACTTGCATCCTTGACTCCCTATAGAATGAAATTTAACTTGTTTATCTGATTATCATTAGTGTGCTACCAGATTGCCTTGGCTGCAATAAAAAGTTGGCTATGTCTTTGAGTTAGTGCTTGCTCGTTGCGGCTGTAACCGCCTCCGATCACCGCTGCAATCGGGATTTCTGCCTGCTTAGCTTGCTGTAAAATAAATGTATCTCGGGCCAATATGCCTTTGGTTGATATGTCTAAATAGCCTAAATCATCATCTTGGTGAATATCAACGCCGGCATCGTAAAGGATAAGATCTGGCTGATGGATGCTTATAAGGTATGGGATCACTTGTTTGATAACCGATAAGTATTCATCGTCGAGAGTGTGTTTATCAAATTCTATATCGTGATGGGAGCGTTGCTTTCTAAATGGGAAGTTTTTTTGGCAATGAAGCGAGCAAGTTATTATGTTGTCTTGGGTTTGAGACAATGCCGCAGTGCCATCGCCTTGATGTACGTCACAATCGATAATAAGCACTTTCGTGGCTTTTTGCTTAATAAGCATTTGCTTGGCTGCAATCATTAAATCGTTAAAGACACAGAAACCACTGCCAAAGTCATAATGAGCATGATGATAGCCACCACTTAAATGTAGGGCAATACCATGGTCAATTGCCAAATTAGCGCTTAGCACTGTGCCATTGACCGCGTGAAGGGTGCGGTTAACCAGTGATTCGCTCCAAGGAAAACCGATACGGCGCAGCACTTTATTAGTAAGGGTGTTATTGATAAAGCCATCAACATAGTCACTTTGATGGGTTTGTTTTAACACTTTAATATCGATGGGGCTTGGCTGATGAAAATCTTGCGGGATAGCGAGACCTTGTTCAAGTAAATATTGCTGTAAACGTTGATATTTACTGGTAGGAAACCGATGCTTTTTAGGTAACGCCAGCTTGGAGTAGCTGGCGTGATAAACGAGTGGAATAGTCATTAAAGCTGTTTAATAGCCCAACTCATGAACTCTTTGCGTGTTTGCTCATCAGCTTGTAACCACCAATATTGCAGCATTTGCTCAGGATGAGTTGCCGCTTTATCTGTTACAGCCGATGTCGTTGCGGAAGCTGTCGCAGTTTGAGTCACAGGTGTGCTAGCAACTACTGCGGTCGAGGTCACGGCCGCTGTTGTGGCAGTTGCAGTGTTTACTGCGGCTGGAGCGACATTGCTACTGGTTGCAGAAGCTGCTAATGCGTCAATATCATCACCTTTATTACTGCCAAATAACCCGCCTAAAAATGAACCTTCTTCAAAATCGGTTTGGGTAATTGTGTAATCGACTTTGCCATTATCTTGGCGTGAGATAATCACTTGGGGATCTTTAGCAAAGCTTTTAGGGCGTTTTACAAATTCTCCGTCTGCGGGCTTAAGAAAATACTCATGATCGCCATCGACTATAATAGTGACAATAAAAGGCGCTGATTTTATAAAGCTTTGGCTATCGCTGAAGTCATCTTCAATCATATCGTGGTAACGGATGGCTATTTTATGGGAGCCATTACTAAGGTCTAGATCTGATTTATGGGTAAACTTATTGGTATCAATTTCTTTGCCATCCAATGCTAAATACTCAAACGACATTGGAATGGTTAAATTTGCCGCTAAAGCTGATGTTGATGTAGCTAAAGCAAGTAAAGTGGCACTTAGCGTTCGGGTAAAATTCATTGTTGCTCCTTAACGATTTAAATTTCTATTAGGTCGTTCAAACATCTGGATTCTTTCCTCTATATAACTAATTGCTTGACGACATTTTCCTAAGCGTCGATGTAGAGAGAGAATTTCATTTTGTAATCTGATTTTGTCAGTACTATGACAGTTTGCAAGTGCAGATTCCATTTCTGCTATTTTTTGTTCAAAGGTTGTAGCCCAATTCAAATGTTTGTTCAGCTCTTGATAAATTTGGTGGCTGTTTTTCATTACATTACTGGCTATCCAGCCAAAGCCACTGTCTGAATGTTGTTGCTGTTGTTTTTTTGCATAGCGTGCACGGCTATTGTCACGTTTTTGCTTTTCAGTATTCACATTCAGGTTGGTGGTCACTAAGGCTCGTCTTAATGCGGTAAAGCGATCTTGAATGCGCTGGCAGCTAAGCTCAATGATTCTGACATCAAGTTTGAAAGAAAGTTGCTTTTCTAATTGCTGAATGTCTTTTTTTAATTGGGCAATACAAGGGCTTAATTGGGCACCTTGTTGAATAAATAATTGTGAATTAAATCGTTCAATATCTTGCAGCATTTTCTTTTGTTGCGCAGGTAATTGCTGATCGTGATGTAAGGCATCTTGTTCTAATGAACTGAGCTGCTGTTTTAATTGGTAAATGAGTTGGTTGGTGTTTCTCATAGCCAAGCCGTCCAAGCTAAATGTGCTGCAATGGATAATACAGTAATGATAAATAGCGGTTTGATAAAGGGAATACCAAATCTTATAGCAGATTTAGCCCCAATAAATGATCCCGCCATCATACAAACACCGATCCACAAACCTAATATCCAATCCACTTCGCCTAATAAGGCAAAAATGACTAATGCGGTAACATTACTCACTGAGGTCATTAGCCTTGCTAAGGCGCAGCTGTTTAATAATGGCAGCTTATGCAGCCTGATGCTGGATACTGTCCAAAATGCGCCAATACCGGGGCCTGCAAAACCATCATAAGCACCTAAGGTCATTCCTTGCACTATTTGTTTGTTTTGAGATGGCAACCCGGTGGGTTGATTGATGATAGTTTCGCCCATCGCTTTGGGACTTATAAGGGTGTAGATTGCAATCCCGATAATGATCAGCGGTAAGATTTTTTCGAGCCAAGCAGCATCAATAAAATAAACTAAAAAACTGCCGATGATGGCACCTATAAAGGTCGTCAAAAATGCAGCCCGCCAGAAGGAAGGTTTAATGAGTTGTTGTTTGTAGTAGGTATAACCTGCAGTAATAGAGCCGAAACAGGCTGCGAGCTTATTGGTACCCAATGCTAAATGGGGTGGAACGCCCATCGTTAGCAGTGCAGGGATAGAAAGCAAACCGCCACCGCCAACAACGGCATCTATAAAACCTGCAACAACACCAATTATCGCCAGAATGACCCAATGACTAGGGTCTAACAAAAATTCCAAAAAAATACCTATTCAATAACTTTACGAAATGGCGGTAGGGCATCGAGTAATGATTTACCGTAACGCTTGGTAATTAGGCGGCGGTCTAAAATAGTCACTCGGCCATAATCGTCTTCTTTGCGCAGTAATCTACCACAACTTTGGATTAATTTACGTGACGCATCTGGAATGGTTAATTGTAGGAAAGGGTTGCCACCTTTGCTTTTTATATATTCCGCATGTGCTTGTTCAACTGGTGATGTCGGCACTGCAAAGGGCAGTTTGGTGACAATCAGGTTGGTAAGGTAATCCCCAGGTAAATCTAATCCTTCTGAAAAACTGCCTGTGCCAAAGATAATACTGGCTTTTCCGGCATCACAACGGGCTTTATGTTGAGTTAGCACCTGTTGTCTTGGCATAGTTCCTTGAACAAATAACTGCTCTTTAGGCATTTTACCAATAATTTGATCTGTCACCTTTTCCATTTGCCAATAAGAGGCAAACAGCACCAATGTTGCCATTTCATCTTCAACTAATGCCAATATCTGCTCTGCAAGCTCATCGGTAAAGGCTTCATCTGTAGGCTCATTCTTCATTTGAGGAATAAATAATGTGGCATTATTTTGATAATCAAATGGCGATAGTAACGCCAAAAAGCGGCTGCCATCATTTAATGATAACCCGACTTGATGGGCAAAATGATTAAAATTATTCAGCGCCCGCAGTGTTGCGCTGCACAATACAACACCTGCGGCTTTTTGCCACAGCATAGATTCGAGCATGAAACCCACTTCAATAGGAGACGCACAAAATAAATAATCCTGTTGTTTACCTGTGATCAGTTCAGCCCAGCGCGCCATGGGCGCACCTTTTTTTGAGTCTTCTTTAGCGAGCATTTTCCATAATTTATGCAAGTTTTCTAAACGCTGGGAAATAAAGCCTGCTTCTGAAAGCACTGTTTCTGATTGATGTTTAGGTAACTCACCATCTTTTATCGCTTCACTTAAAACGGTTTGAATTTTATTAAATTGCTTTAATGCAGAATTCGATGCTGAAGCTAAGTTTTCGGCCTGTATGAGTAATGACTCTGGTAATTTGCCATTTTCAAATCTTAAACGGGTTTCTGGGTTGGCAAAGAGCTGCGGCTGGGTATCACAAAAATGTGCCACTTGATTAAGCTGGCTAACCAGCTCATTAATGTGATCTAGCATCGCTTGCACTGGTGCAATAATATGAGTGGTTTTTAATTGGTTTTGTAATTTAGAGCAGGTTTTACCTGCCTTTTCTAGCCAATCAGCTGTGCCGCGAAGACTTGCTTGGGCGCTGGAGAAATCTCTGGCAACTGTTGGCAGATGATGCGCCTCATCGATGACATAAAACATCTCTTCAGGCTCTGGTAAAATAACGCCGCCGCCCAGTTCTAAGTCGGCAAATAACAAACTGTGGTTAACAATGAGTACGTCCCAGGTTTCGACATCTTCACGGGCTTTATGAAAAGGGCAGTTATGATGATTGGATAACTGACGATGGCAGCTGTGTTTATCACAGCATATTTGCTGCCATAAAAAGTCAGGAACAGGTTGCTCTAAAGTGTCGATTTCACCGTTCCACTTTTTATCTTGGTAATCTTTATGGATTTTTTTGAGTTGGTCAATCTGGCTTTGATCAGGCTTTGTCTGCCACATCGCCATTTGTGAGGTGTCTTCGGGGCCGATCATGGCTTCAAGCTTTGCTAAGCAAACATAGCGCTGACGGCCTTTGACTAAACCAAATTTAAAGTCTACCCCAGACTGTTGCAAAAAGAAGGGTAAATCTTTATGCAGTAATTGCTCTTGTAATGCTACGGTTGCCGTTGCTATACAGACTTTTTTCTTGCTGGCAATGGCTAACGGAATCGTGCCAAGAATATAGGATAAGGATTTACCAATACCGGTGCCGGCTTCACAAACCATAATGCGACGGTGTTTGTCATATTCACCGGCCAGTGTTTTAGATATTTCAGCCACCATATAGTTTTGCTCACGGCGAGAGCGAAAATTTGGCATTGCCGCCGCGATATCTTTATAGATAGTGCGGATCTGACTTTTGACTTTATCCGTTAACATGAGTGACCTATTCGCATTCTTTGCTTACTGTTTATGTGTACGCTGTTATATGCTGTACATAATAACAGTGAATTGAACTGCACGAAATATTTAATCGAGCCAAAAACTATGACATCAAGCGTAAATAAGATGACTTCTATCAAGGGGCGAGTGTTGACGCGGCATTCAGCTTTTCGTGATGGTCAACTTATACTGCAATATTATTTAAAAACCGCAACTGGACCTGTACTGATTGAAGTTAACGGGGCTGAAGTGGTGTGTTTTTGTCGTCAAATAGATATACCAAAGCTAACCGGGCATATTCACCAAGGTTGCAGAATAGAAACTGTTGCGCTTAAAAACTTTAACCATGAAGCTATCGCTTGTATTTACTTAAAATCAGCTAGTGTTCAACGGCAATTATTGCGTATTGCTAATGACATGGGTATTGAAATTTATGAAGCTGATATAAGGGTCGAGCAACGATTCTTAATCGAACGCTTTATTGCTTTTGATGTGGAGTTTATCGCTCAAGAAAAATCACCCACAGGGAAATTACCTGTTTTCGTTTCAACTAAAGCGAGAAAGAGTGCAACTGATATCAAGCTATCAATGATTTCATTAGATTTTGAATGTAGCCCGAGTGGCGAGTTATATTCAGTTGGCTTATATGGTGAAGATTACCAATTAGTCATTATGGTGGGGCAGCCTCAAGATTCAGCAAGCTATATCCAGTGGGTGGCGGACGAAGTTGAGCTCATTAAGCGCTTAATTGTTTGGTTTGCTGAATATGATCCAGATGTCATTATTGGCTGGGCGGTCGTCACTTTTGATTTGTCACTATTGTATAAACGTTGTCAGTTACATTCTATACCTTTAACAATAGGCCGAGGCGAAACGTTACTAAGCTGGAAGGTTGAAGATAAGCATCGCCCTGAAACCTTATCCTTGCCTGGCCGAGTGGTATTAGATGGCATCGATTGGATTAAAGCGGCTTTTTATCATTTTGAACGCTATTCATTAGAGCATGTGTCGCAACAATTACTAAATGAAGGCAAGGCTATTGATCATGTAGATAATCGTGGCCAAGAAATTTGTCATTTGTTTGCCCATGATAAACCCGCGTTGGCGTTTTATAATATTACCGATTGCCGCCTAGTATGGGATATTTTTGATAAAACCCAGTTACTGGCATTTGCCATTGAACGGGCCAAACTAACCGGCTTAGAATTTGGCCGCGTTGGTGCATCCGTTGCTGCTTTCAATAATTTGTATTTACCGCACTTACATCGAAGCGGTTTTGTTGCCCCTGCTCACCCAGCAAGCGATGGGCTTGAATCTCCTGGTGGATATGTGATGGATTCTATCCCGGGTTTTTACAAAGATGTTTTAGTGTTGGACTTTAAAAGCCTCTATCCATCAATTATTAGAACGTTTTTGATTGATCCCAAAGGCTTGGTTGTAGGTGAACAAGAGTCTAACGACGTGACTGTACCAGGGTTTCTCAATGCCCGATTTAGCAGAGACAAGCCAATATTACCAGAGCTTATCGCAACACTCGCGCAGCAGCGCGAGCAAGCCAAAAAACTTAACAACCAACCTCTGTCTCAAGCCATTAAAATAATCATGAACTCTTTATATGGCGTATTGGGTTCTCGAGGCTGCGTATTCCATGATGCCAAGCTTGCAAGCTCAATTACTATGCGTGGTCATCAAATCATGAAGCAAACAAAAGCTTGGATTGAAGAGTTGGGTTACAAGGTAATTTATGGTGATACCGATTCTACCTTTGTGTGGTTAGGTAAAGACCATCAAGTAAATGATATTGATCAGTTAGGTAATATGTTGGCGCAGAAAGTGACCCAAAAATGGGCTGAGTTTTGTGCTAACGAATTTCAAATACAAAGTTATCTAGAACTTGAGTTCGAAAGCCACTTTAATCAATTCGTTATGCCGACTTTAAGAGGCTCTGATGCTGGCAGTAAAAAACGCTATGTAGGGGCGACCACTGACAAGGAGGGGCAATTAGCGCTAACTTTTAAAGGTATGGAGCAAGTCAGAAGCGACTGGAGCCCTTTAGCTAGAAGAATGCAATATCATTTATATTTGTTGTTATTTACTCATGGCGATGTAAAAGGTTATTTGCTAGAGCAAATTACTGGGCTACAAAATGGTGTATTTGATGATGAACTAATTTTTAGAAAACGCCTAAAACGTAACATTGAAGATTATACGGCTAAATCTTCACCACATGTGAAAGCCGCAACGCGTCTATGTCAAATAACAGGTAATTCGGAGCTTGGTAAAAGAGGCACCATGATCGCTTACAGGATGACTCTGAATGGTGCGCAACCTATAGAAGCAACCAATGAATCAATTGATTACCAATATTACCTTGATAAACAAATCGAGCCCATTGCAGAACCAGTATTAGGGCTCAAAGGTGACAGTTTTGATAGTCTTGTGAGCAATCAGATGTTGTTACTTTAATGTTGCTGGCTGTGTAATTTATGGTGATACGTTATCATTTTTATGTCTTTTGGTAGTGGTTTGTGCTTTGCAATGTGCTTATTTAGTTTATTATGATATTTAATCGATTTATCTCTTTGTTTCATGCTAATTCATCATGCTAGCCTTCAGTTAATGGAAAAATTCTATGCAAATAGATTATTTAAAATAATTAATGATGAAAATGAAATGGGAAGGTTTAGCTCGATGAAAAAGACTTTAATCGCATCAACACTTGCAGCAGTTATGTTTGTACCAACAGCTTCTGCTATCGAAATCTATAAAGATGAGAAAAACTCTGTTGCTATTGGTGGTTTCATCGATGCACGTATTTATAGTGGCCAAGGTGAAACTGAAATCGTCAATGGCGCATCACGTATTAACTTCGCCTTTGATCGTCAAATGAATGATGGTTGGGCAACCTTTGCTAAATTCGAGTGGGGTGTTAACCCATTCGGTAACAGTGAAATCGTTTATAGTGCTGGTAGTCAATTTGAATCACAAAGCGATGACTTTCTAAATAACCGTTTAGGTTACGTTGGCGTATCAAATGATACTTACGGCTCAATCAGCCTAGGTAAGCAATGGGGTGTTTGGTACGACGTTGTTGCCGGAACAAACTACCCTATCGTATGGGATGGTAATGCTGCAGGTGTATACACATACAATAAAGCTGATGGCGCTATTAACGGTGTAGGCCGTGGTGATAAAACCATTCAATACCGTAACTCGTTTGATAAATTCAGTTTTGGTGCGCAAGTACAGTTAAAGCAAAATGAATTCGTTATTTACGAAGATGAGAACGTAGATGGTTTTTCTGATGCACCAAGTATTAGTGATGAAGAGTCACTAGGTACTGTAGAATACGGTAATACCTTCGGTTTATCGGCTATGTATCAATTCACTGATGAATTATCTGTTGGTATTGGTTACAACACGGGTAAATTTGAAGGTGAATTAGAGAACGGCACCCGCATTGAAGAGCGTGATGAAATTTACGGCTTAAGCGTAACTTATGGTAACTGGGATGCAGAAGGTATTTATTTCTCTGCGAACTACAATGAAAATAAATTTCATGACACAGATAACATTGGCCGTATGATTGAAAGTGCGAAAGGTGTAGAGTCATTAGTATCATATCGTTTTGACAACAACATCCGTGTTTTCTTAGCATATAACATGTTAGATGCTGATAGCGTATTAGGCGCTGATGAAGGTGAAGTATTTAAGCGTCAGTTCACTACAGCAGGTATTCATTATATCTGGGATACAAACACTATCCTTTATTTTGAAGGTCGTATCGACAGCAGTGATTTCCGCGGAACAAACGAAGACAAAATGAAGATCAGTGAAGATGATGGCATTGGCTTCGGTATTCGTTACATTTTATAAAATTAAAATTTAACAACTACCCATTAAAACACTCCGAAAGGGGTGTTTTTTTTGCTTTAAAATTCATAGCGACCGTCTGCTTGTTAATTAATTGTAAGTCTCGAAGGTCATTTGACCACATATCTATTTATTGTTGTGGGTATAAAATAGCCGATTGGAACAATTCTGCAATATTTTAAATTGTTATTTGTTATTTTTAAATGCTATTAAATACAGAGGCTTAAGGTGGTTGTGTAGTTTAATTCTCTATTTTTGTATGTTTTTGTGGACGAAATAACCATTCTAAACATGTTAACTTACCCGATATTAATGAAACATATGTTGAATTAATGTTTTATTTGTGATTTTATTGCATACGAAATGTGGTTGAGCGATGTTCAACTTCGTTAACCAACCTAAATTAATAAGGTTGGAACAATAAGAAAGACACAAGTCCAGGGAGATTGACAATGCATAAGAATTTATTAGCTAAATCAGTGCGTCTAGCAATGATTAGCGGTGCCGCTGCGGCAGCACTTAGTTCACCAGTAGCATTCGCTGCTGAAGAAGGCGAAAAAGTAGAACGTATTCAAGTAACAGGTTCTGCAATTAAACGCACAGACATGGAAGGTTCATTGCCCGTTACAGTGCTGACAGCAGAGGATATTGCACGCACAGGTGTAGACAATGTTGCTGATTTAATGCAGCAATTACCTGCAATGCAAGGCTTTACGACTACATCTGATTCAGTTGGTGGTAGTGGTGGCGGTACTAGTACTGCTTCGATACATGATCTTGGTGAAGCATATACGCTAGTGTTATTAAATGGACGCCGTATGGCGCCACGTGGTTCAGGAAGTACTATCGACTTGAACTCAATACCATTAAGTGCAATCGCACGCGTAGATGTGTTAACTGATGGTGCATCAGCATTATATGGTTCAGATGCTATTGCTGGCGTTGTAAATTTCGTATTAAAAGATAATGTAAACGAAACCACAATCACAGGTCGTTACTCACTACCTGAAGAAGACGGTGGTTCGGGCTGGAATGGTAGTATCACGACTGGTTTTGGTGATATTGACACTGATGGCTTTAACGTAATGTTATCGTATAGCCATGATAGCAAAGAGCAACTAAAAGCTACAGACCGTGACTTCGCAAAAACTGGCATGATTGAGTTTGAGAGCAAAGGTAAAGATTTATTTTTCTTTAACGGCTCACCAAATGCAATACCAGGAAATGGTCGTTTTTACTTTGCTGATGGTACAACTCAAGATTTTAACCCAAATCGCAATGAAACTGGTGTTTGTGCAGAAAATACATCATCTATTGGTGATTGGTGCTGGTTCGATTATACAACGACTATTGAAATTCAACCTGAGTCAGAGCGTGATAGTTTCTTATTAAAAGCTGATTTTGCAATTACCGATAATTTAACTGGTTTTGTAGAAGGTACTTATTCAGATTATTCAATGACAACTCGTATCGCACCATATCCATCTGGTGGCGTACTGATTTCAACAGACAGTCCGTTATTTGATCAATATTTTACTCCTAATTTACCTGCGGGTTACAATCCAGAGGATGTTGATTTTGGATTAGGTGTTTGGCGTGCATTGCCAGCAGGAAATCGTACAACTGAGTGGAACACTAAATCTACTCATCTTGTTGCTGGCTTAGAAGGCACTATTGGTGACAATATTGATTTTGACGCAGCTTATACATACTCAGTGAATGATACGGATCAAAACTACCCAACAGGTTGGTTAATTGAGTCTAAATTTGTTGATGCTGTAGAAAGTGGCGCAATTGATATCTTTGCTCCTGCAGGTACAGTAACTCAAGAAGAAGTAGATGCTGCAGGTATTGTTTACAGTGGTGATTGGTCTAATTCTAAGACAGTCATGAATGCTCTTGATTTTAAACTATCAATGCCAGTATTTGAAGTTAATGGTAATGATGCGTACTTTGCAGCAGGTGCAGATTATAGAACCTATGATTATGATTATTCGCTATCTGATGCAAACCAAGAATCTATCTTACTATTCTTAAGTGCTGATCAACCTTACTCTATGTCTAGAGAAGTATATGGTGCTTTTGCTGAATTAAATGTTCCATTAACAGATACATTCGATATCACCGGTTCTTTACGTTATGACAACATTGGTGCAGTAGATGATAATCTAAATGGCGGAACCATAAATGATAGCGATGATGATGTTACTTATAAGTTAAGCGGCCGCTGGCAAGCAACTGAAGACTTACTAATACGCGCATCTTATGGCACTGGCTTTAAAGCGCCATCAATGTTAGCAATCGGTCAACCACGTGCAGAAGCAGGTGTAACTGGTGGTAATTACCAATGTCCATTTGAAGGTACTGGAGATGCAAAAGAAGCTTGGTGTAAGCCTGGTTCTCAGCAATATAATGTATTTTCACAAGGCAACCCAGGTCTAAAATCTGAAACATCTTCTCAGTACTCTGCAGGCTTTGTATATGCTCCATCTAACCAATTTAGTTTTGGACTTGATTACTGGGCAGTTGAAATGGAAGATGTTGTTACTTCTTTAACTGAAGCACAGATTTTTGCTGAACCTGAAAAGTATTATGATTTATTTACTTATAAAACAAATACCGCAACAGGCATAGATGAGTTAGCTATTTTGCAAGCTAACGTGAACGTAGGTAAATCTAAAAACTCAGGTCTTGATTGGCATTTTAATAGTGCTACAGATCTTTCTTACGGTACAGTTCACTTTGGCTTGACCGGAACTTACACCATTGAAAGTGAGTATACTCGTCCAGGTACTACCGATGATTATATTTCAAGTTTAGGTAAGTTTGGTGATAATAATGCAGTAACATTCCGCGTCGTTAGTCAGTTACAAGCGGGATATGAGCATGATGATTTTTATCATAACTTTACCTTTAACTATCGTTCAGGCTATTTAGATCAATTTCAATCTAAAGAAGTCTGTAGCGTAACAGAAAATGATGCCTTTGGTGACTGTCAAGATGTACAACTATCAGTGGGCTCTTATACCAAACTTGATTATCAATCACGTTGGAATATCACCGATCACGCAAGCGTAGTATTTGGTATTAATAATTTATTAGATAAACAGCCATCACTGAGCTTACGTTCAGGCGGTGCAGGACATCAGGTAGGTTATGATCCACGTTATACTGACTCTTACGGTCGTACTTACTACTTATCTGGTTCATATGCATTTTAATTAATAGTTTTGGACACAAAATGCCTGTTACGTAAGTAACGGGCATTTTTTTATGCAATTGTTTAAGATTTACTCATTAAACTAAAATCAAATGTTCAATTAATACTCTTTCAAACAGATTCGCCTTGTTAACTCTCCTTTTCACTAGTTTTTGATGTTCTCAATTGTTGACACAGGTCAACATTTTGTGAAATGATGCGAGCGGGTCTATGCCTTAGCGGGTATAGAATAGGGAAGAAAAAACTAACAATCACAAGAGAAAGATACACTTAGTGAGTGCAACATCGGTTAACAATAAAATCGCAGTTGTTACTTTCGAGTTAAAGCTTTCTAATTCACTATAAATTGGTTGGGAACTATGTCCAAGGTAAGCAATAGAACAAAAATCGCTACTGCACTTGTTGGCGCGCTTGCATTAGCTAGCAGCAACTTCGTGATTGCAGATCCTCTAAGTGACGTACAAAAAGCAGACGGCAAAATTCATGCTGATGCTGCTGCGTCGCAAAACAAAGTTGATAAGTATTTTGATCAAGCACAAGACATGCTTTTTGAGTATGGCTCAGTTGCTGACGAACGCGAATCTTTAAAATCATACAATGACTATGTTGCCGGATTGGTTGCAGACCAACAGGCGACAATGAAACTTATCCAAGACGATATCGACGGTGTTGATGCTCTTAGACAAGGTGTTGTTCCTTTAATGTTTAAAATGGTAGACGCTTTAGAGCAATTTATCGCTTTAGACTTACCATTTAACAAAGACGCTCGTGAAGCTCGTGTTCAACGCTTAAAAGATACATTAAATAGCGCTGAAGTAACACTTGCTGAAAAGTACCGCTTGATCTTAGATGCGTATAACATTGAACGTGAATATGGTTCTAAGTTAATTGCAGAAACTGGTCAATTACAAATTGATGGTAAAGAAATTCTAGTTGATTTCTTAAACTTCGGTCGTGTAAGCCTATACGCTCAAAGCCAAGACCAAAAGTCAGCTTGGATGTATAACGCAGAAACTAAAGGTTGGGATGTGTTAGAAGATAGCTATCTTCGTAACTTAAGCAAAGCTATTAAACAGGCTCGTGGTCAAGGTGCTCCTGATCTATTCGCCTTACCAATCCCTGCTGCGGAGGCTGCACAATAATGAAAAAGTTTATTACTACAGCAATCGTTGCTGCAACTCTGTCACTAACATCAGGTATGGTTAGCGCTGCAGATGCACCAAAAACGATTGAACAACTATTAAAGCAAGTTCAAACAGACCGTGCTAATGCGACTAAAACCAATAAGAAGCGTGAAGCAGAGTTCTTAAATGAGCGTGGCGATAAAGCTGCTCTTCTTAAACGTGAAAAATCAGCGCTTGCAGCTGAAAGACAACGTGGTAAAGATCTAGCGCAAGCATTTACTGATAACGAACGTAAAATCGCACAATTAGAAGAAGATCGTAAGATTGCTTCTGGTGACTTAGGCGAAATGTTCGGTGTTGTTAAAGGTGAAGCAGGTGACTTTGCTGGTAAGTTAGTTGGTTCTAACATTACTGCACAGTTCCCTGGCCGTGATGCATTTATTGCAGAACTTGGTGCTCGTAAAGAACTTCCAAAAATTAATGAGCTAGAACAATTCTGGGAAGCTCAACTTTTTGAAATGGTCGAATCTGGTAAAGTTGTTACTTTCGATGCTGATGTAACAGGTTTAGATGGCGGTGTTACTAATACTACAGTTACTCGTGTTGGTGCATATAACTTACTTGCTGATGGCAAATACGTTGTTTACAACGCTGACCTTGGTCTAATCCAAGAGCTTTCACAGCAACCAGGTAGTGCACAAGTATCAAGTGTTAAGTCATTTACAAGTGCGACTTCTGGCTATGAAAAGCTGTTTGTTGACCCTGCACGTGGTGTGTTACTAAGTGTATTCACTCAAAAAGCGACAATCGAAGAGCGTATTGAAGCGGGTGGACCAATTGGTTACATCATCATCGGTTTACTTGTTCTTGGTGCGCTAATTTCAATTGAGCGTTTAGTTACTCTTTATATTGTTGGTGCTAAAGTTAAAGCTCAACGTAAAGATACTGCAAACCCAGGTAATAACGCATTAGGTCGTGTACTTAAAGTTTATCAAGAAAACAAAGACGTTGATGTTGAAACGCTTGAACTTAAACTTGATGAAGCTATTTTGAAAGAAACGCCAGCTCTAGAAGCACGTATTTCAATCATTAAAGTTCTAGCAGCTATCGCGCCTATGATGGGTCTACTTGGTACAGTAACCGGTATGATTGCAACCTTCCAAACAATTCAATTGTTCGGTACTGGTGATCCACGTCTAATGGCAGGTGGTATCTCTATGGCATTGATGACAACGGTACAAGGTCTTGTTGCTGCACTTCCTCTAATGCTTATGCACGCAGTTGTTATCGCTCGTAGCAAGTCAGTAGTTCAAGTTCTTGAAGAACAAAGCGCTGGTATCATTGCAGAGCACGCTGAGAAGAGGGCTGACTAATGATGCTAATCCTGATGGATGTTTGGGACTCTGTCAGGGGCTTCATGGCCACCGGAGGAGATATCCTCTGGTTGGTAGCGGCAGTGCTATTTCTAATGTGGGTGTTAATGCTTGAGCGTTTTTGGTATATCAATTTAACTGCACCAAAAGAGCATAAAGCGATTATCAACGCATGGAATAATAGAGAGGATTCAACCTCTTGGTATGCACACCGTATCCGTGAAGCTTGGGTGTCCCAAGCTAAGCAAGATATGAATGCTCGTATGCTGCTTATCAAAACATTAGTAGCCATTTGTCCAATGATTGGTCTACTAGGTACCGTAACCGGAATGATAGCAGTGTTCGATGTGATGGCAGTTCATGGTACGAGTAACGCTCGTATGATGGCGGCTGGTATTTCAATGGCAACCATGCCGACAATGGCAGGAATGGTAGCAGCACTATCAGGTGTATTTTTTAGCACTCGATTAGATGCAAAATTGAAAATTAGTCTCGAAAAGCTAAAAGATAGCTTGCCACACCACTAGAGAGAGTATTGAAAATGGCACGTAAAAAGCATTTTAGTGTAGAAGAAGAAGCACAAGTAGATATGACTCCGATGCTCGACATCGTGTTTATCATGTTGATCTTCTTTATTGTGACGACTTCGTTCATTAAGCCATCAGGTCTTGATTATAAGAAACCTGAAGCTTCTACAGCGACACAACAAAAATCTGCAAACATCTTTATTGGTGTGAGTAAGACAGGCGTAATTAAGATGGAAAACCGTCAGGTTGACATCGAGCGTGTAACAGCGAACGTAGAGCGTATGTTAGCTGAAGCACCAGAAGCGGCTGTATTAATCGAAGCAGACCAAGAAGCAGAACATGGCCTTGTAGTTAAGGTTATGGACAACGTAAAGAAAGCGGGTATCGACAAAATCTCGATTTCAGCGGGGAAAGACTAATATGCTGAGAGCAATAGTATCACTCATAGTTGGTGCTGCTGTTACTTTCGCCCTGTTTGTCTTCATGGCCTTCTTGGTCGGTGGCGGCGCTAAACGCGCCGACACTTCAACTGATTCTCCTATTATTGAGATCAGTATGGATAAGCAGGATACGAAAGTGCAGGATAAGCCTAGGGTTAAACCTAAGCCACCAGCACCACCTGAGCAACCACCGAAACCGGATACTACTCCGCCAGATACGTCATCAGATATTGATACGAATATGGCATTTAACATGAGTGGTGTTGTCGCTGGCGGTGCTAGCACAGGTTTTAAACTTGGTAACATGATGACACGTGACGGTGATGCAACACCAATTGTACGTATTGATCCTCAATACCCAATTGCTGCAGCACGTGATGGTAAAGAAGGTTATGTACAACTTTCATTTACCATCAACGAATTAGGTGGCATCGAAGACGTTAAAGTTATTAAAGCAGAACCTAAACGTATTTTTGACCGCGAAGCAGTTCGTGCGTTAAAGAAATGGAAATACAAGCCTAAAATCATTGATGGTAAGGCTATGAAGGTTCCTGGTATGACTGTACAACTTGATTTCACATTGGATAAAGGAGGTAGATAATGCGTAAAGTAAATAAAATCGCTAGTGCGTTGCTACTAACTTTGTGTGGTAGTTCGCTACTCACAGTTTCAACTGCTCAAGCAGCTGAAAAATGTCCAATTGATGAGCGTCAATCTCGTGCAGTTGGTGCTAGTGCTGGTAAGAAAGTTCAAAAAGCTTTCGAAGAATACACAGAAGGACGTTTGGACCAAGCAATTGAAATTTTGCTTGAAGTGAATACCAAAAATGATTTTGATGCAGCGTATATAGGACGAATGATCGGTTCTTTCTATGCTGAAAAAGGTCAAATGGCAACGTCAATCAAGTATTTAAAAACAGCTGTAGATGCTGACATTCTTGGTGGTACAGATCACGCAGCAACATTACGTTTGTATGCTGACTTATTACTACAAGAAAAGAAGTTTAAAGACGCTATTCCTTACTACTACAAGTGGATGGACTTTACTTGTAAAGTCGACCCTGTTGTATACCGTCGTATCGGTATTGCATACAGCGAACTTAAGCAGTGGGATAAAGTACTTGAAGTTGCCGATAAAGGACTTTCTCTAGTAGAGAAGCCTGATAAAGGCCTTTATCAAATGAAATTAACTGCATACTTCAATCAAAAGAAGTATAAAGAAGCGGTAAAGGTACTCGAAATTATGGTACCGCTGTTCCAAGACGATAAACGTTTATGGGTACAGTTAGCGCAATTTTATTTGATGACTGAAGACTATACCAAGTCATTGCAAACTTATGATTTAGCTTATAAAAATGGTTTTTTAGAAACTGACGCTAACATTACTCGATTAGCACAACTTATGTCGCAAAATGGTGCGCCGTATAACGCTGCTAAGCTTTATGAAAAGCACATGAAATCGGGAATGATTAAAGAGACTGAAAAGTCGATTAAAATCTTAGCGGGTTTCTACCATAATGCTAAAAACTTCAAGCAAGCAGCCAAATTATATGGTCAAGCTGCTGAGTTATCTGGTGATGCTGAGTTATACCTTAAACAAGGTAAAATTCTTGCTATCGCTGAAGAGCCTAAAGCTGCAATTCCTGTGTTTGAAAAAGCACTTGCAGCAGGTTTGGATGAGCCAGGTGAAGCTGAACTTGAGTTAACTTTAGCCCATTTAAGTTTGAAGCAATATAAGTCTGCTTATAAGCGCGCAAATCGTGCTGCTAAACACAGCAAAACGAAGCGCAGCGCTAACAGCTATATTTCTTATATCAAAGAAAAAGCGCGAATTAACAATATTACTTTGTAATCTGGTTAATTTGAAAAAAGCCCCTTTCAAGGGGCTTTTTTTTTGAGTCGTATTTTTAGGTATAAAGAGAATAGATTGTTATTCTCAGTTACAATTATTTGCTAACTAATAACAACTAATTGCGATACATTGTAAATAATAACTAAAAAGATAAATCATATTTTAAGGCCGCTAAATTTGTGGCTCTGACAGGGATCTGATGATGAAAAAAACATTACTGACCGTTGCTATTGCTTCTTTATTATCGCTTCAAGCATGCAGCGAGCAAACAAGTCCAAACAACTCAAGCACCGCAAGTCTACAAAGCGCGCAACAAAGTAGCCAGACAGCAGCACAAGCATATAATGCTTTAGCGGATGATTACTTTAAAGCACTGTTAGCATTAGAACCTATCTATGCAACCTATGTAGGGGTTAATGATTACAACGCTGAGTTTGGTGGTTCATTAACTGAGGCTTACCTAAAACAACGACATGAACTAAATAGTCAGTTTCTAAAACGAGCAAAATCAATTAATGCAAATGAACTTCCTGCAGATTTACAATTAAGCTTTGATATGTTCATGTATGACCGTCATATGGATCTTGTTGCCGAGTCGTATCCTGAGCATTTTATGCCAATGAATCAGTTTTACAGTACGGTTATCAGCATGATCCAATTGGGCAGTGGTGAAAGTGCCCAGCCTTTTAACACCGTTGAAGATTATAACAACTGGTTAGGTCGTCTTACAGGTTTTATCAATTGGATAGGCCTGGCTCAAGCAAGAATGGATGAGGGGATCGCCAGTAAAGTTGTGTTACCTAAAGTCTTGGTTGAACGTATTATCCCGCAGTTAGATGCTCAATTGGTTAAAGAGGCTAAGCAAAGCTTATTTTATGCACCAATTAATATCATGCCTGAAGACTTTAGTGAGCAAGATAAGACTCAATTAACAGCAGAGTACAGTAAGCTTATTCAATCTCAGTTAATTCCAGCTTTAACAGATTTAAGAAATTATTTTAAAGATAGTTATCTTTCCCACGCAAGAGCTTCTGATGGTTGGTGGGGATTACCTAATGGTAAAGAGTGGTATCAAACGCTAGCAAATAGTCATACCACCACTAAAATGCCGGTTGATGAAATTCATCAAATTGGTCTTTCAGAAGTAAAACGCATTTTAACTGAAATGGATACAGTACGTGAACAAGTTGGCTTTGAAGGTGATTTAAGCGCTTTCTTCGCATCACTTTCAAGTGATCCAGAATATTTCTTTAGTGAGCGCCAAGGCTTAATTGATGGCTATATGGCACTAAAAGATGACATCAATAAAGAGTTACCTAAATACTTTAACGTGATGCCAAAAGCTGATTATGTTGTTAAACCTGTTGAAAGCTTTAGAGAAAAATCAGCAGCAGGGGCTTCTTATCAATCTCCTGCGGTAGATGGCTCACGTCCTGGTGTGTTTTATATTAATACCTTTAATTTAAAAGCACAGCCTAAGTGGGGCATGACAACGCTTTCTTTACATGAAGCCGCGCCTGGGCATCACTTTCAAATTGCCATTAAACAAGAGTTAACCGGTATTCCTGAGTTCCAACGTTTCCAAGGTTATACTGCATTTGAAGAAGGCTGGGCATTATATGCTGAGTACTTAGGCATCGAAATGGGCTTATTCAGCGATCCTTATCAGTACTTTGGTAAGCTATCTGATGAAATGCTCCGTGCAATGCGGTTGGTGGTTGATACTGGCTTACATGCTAAAGGCTGGAGCCGTGAGCAAGCTATTCAGTATATGAAGGACAACTCGCCAATGGCAGAGTCTGACATTATTGCGGAAGTAGAACGTTATATGGCTATCCCTGGTCAGGCGTTATCTTACAAAATTGGTCAGCTGACTATTTTAAGATTACGTGCTGATGCTGAAGCCCAGCTTAGTGATAAATTTGATCTTAAGGGCTTTCATGATCAAATTTTAACAACCGGTTCGTTACCTATGGCAGTCATGGAGAAAAAAATTGCCCGCTGGATTGAATCCGAATTGGCAAAATAACCAATAACTGATAGTTTAGTAAATGTAATCTGAGTAACAAGGGAGCAATGTATGCTCCCTTTTATTTTTTATAAAAAAATGACTAATTAATGGCATCAACTGCCAAAGGAGCTATAAATGGTACAGGCAACAGCTAGGCATCTTCTTGTGAGTTCTGAAGAACAATGTGAAACGCTTAAGCAGCAAATCATAGCAGGTGCAGACTTCGCTGAAATTGCTAAAGCCCATTCATCATGTCCATCAGGTGCACAAGGTGGAGAACTTGGCTCTTTCGGTCCAGGTATGATGGTTCGTGAGTTTGATGAAGTCGTATTTAGCGCGCCTTTAAATGAAGTACAAGGCCCAGTTAAAACTCAATTTGGTTACCATTTATTAGAAGTAACCAGCAGAGGCTAAACGCCTTATGTTGATTAAGGCAGCTTAGGCTGCCTTTTTTATTGGAGGTCACCACTTAATGATTGCGTTATATACTGACAGATTAAAAATTAGAACCTTAATCAAGGAGGATTGGGACAGTTTTAACCGCCTGCATCAAAATCCTGATGTCATCCAATATATCTGTGAGCCAATGACTGAGTTAGCCATTAAACAGAAATTTAATTCAAGACTTGCACCGTGGGAGTTTGATTTAGGAGAGTGGTTAACGTTAGTGATTGAAGATATTCACACCGGTGCTTTTATTGGTTTTACAGGTTTTCATTGTGATGATGCCTTGCTAAGGCGTGCTGAGGTAGGTTATATCATAGCACCTGAGATGTCCGGTCAAGGTTACGCTACTGAAAGCTTAAACGCAGTTATTGATTGGGGGATCCATCAATTTGGGGTCCACAAGTATATTGGTATCTGTTCAACTAACAATCTCGCTTCAGCCAAGGTAATGACGGCTTGTGGTTTTATTACTGAAGGCTGCTTAAGACAAAATTATAAAATAGGCCCCGATTGGCATGATGAATTTACTTTTGGCCTACTTACTCAAGACACTCGTTAACATTTAAGTAAACAAACACCTCATATAAGCAGCCAATTTAGCCGTTATCAAAATATAATACTCAAAGCACTATTTTCTTTTGGGCTTTTATCACATAATTGACAATACAATTGAAAACCATTCTCGTTTGCACTCGTAAAACATGATCTAGGTAAAGGTTTTGCTTAGTTAGCTCATATAAAATTAGTGTAATTCATATTTATAATCCCAAGGTAACTGCTTTATGAAGCTTAGTGAACTCAATCCCGGCGATAGCGCTAAGATTGCAGAGGTTGGCCAACTCTCTTTACCTCAAACAGTAAAGCGTAAATTACTCTCTATGGGCATCACTCCTCATACGTCATTTAAAATGTTACGCAGAGCGCCGATGGGTTCAGGAGTTGAATTAGATTTACGTGGTAGCCGTTTATGTATGCGCCGTGATTTAGCGGATGTTATTGAGGTAATAAAAACAAATGACTAAAGAATTTCATTGCGTCACCGTAGGTAATCCCAATGCAGGCAAGTCAACGCTGTTTAATGCATTAACGGGCTCTAATCAGCAGGTGGGTAATTGGTCTGGCGTAACGGTAGAAAAGAAAACCGGTTATTTCACTCTTGATAACACCAATATCCATTTGACGGATTTACCAGGTATTTATGATTTATTACCGGCAGGAAATAGCTGTGACTGTTCTTTAGATGAACAAATCGCCCAGCAATATCTCGCCGAACAAAGAATTGATGGCATCATCAATCTTGTGGACGCAACCAATATCGAGCGACATCTTTACCTCACAGTTCAATTAAGAGAGCTGGGTATTCCAATGGTTGTGGTGTTGAATAAAATTGATGCGGCTAAAAAATTAGGTATCGAAGTCAACCTTAAGAAAATGTCTGCAGAGCTTGGTTGCCCTGTTATTGCCGTTTGTTCACGAGAACTAAACGATGTTAAACAGGTTCAAGATCAAGTCTTAAAGTTACTCAAAGGCGAAATCTCAGAGTCTGCTTTAATGCTTAATTATGATGAGCGTATTGAAGCGGGCGTGCAAACTCTGCAACAACATGCTAGCGATCTAAGTCGCGGCCGAGCACTTGCTATGCTTGGTAACGGTAATGGCTGTGGAAAATGTAATAATACTAGCTTAAAAGATGTTGTTAATGATTGTACTAAAATTGCGGAACAATCAGGAACAGACGTTGAAGTGTTAGTGGCAACCACCCGTTTTGATTTTGTTGAGACGGTATTTAGCCAATCTGTTGAAGTGGGTGATTTTGAAAGCACTAGTGACAAGCTTGATAAATTGATTTTACATCCAGCACTCGGTGTTCCGGTGTTTTTGTTAGTGATGTATTTAATGTTCATGTTCAGTATCAATGTTGGTAGCTCGTTTATCGACTTTTTTGATATTACAGCAGGGGCTATTTTTGTCGATCATTTAGGTGCATTGTTAACCACAATTGGTGCTCCAGAATGGTTAGTGACAATTATTGCTGGCGGTATCGGTCAGGGCATTCAAACAGTGGCCACCTTTATACCGGTTATTGCAGCACTATTTCTTGCTTTATCAGTACTTGAAGCATCGGGTTACATGTCTCGTGCTGCATTTGTCGTTGATGGATTAATGAGACGCATTGGTCTACCCGGCAAAGCGTTTGTACCAATGATTGTCGGTTTTGGTTGTTCTGTACCTGCCATTATGGCAACACGCACTTTAGGTAGTGAGCGCGAAAGAATCGTTACCGGCATGATGGCGCCCTTTATGTCATGTGGTGCTCGTCTTCCTGTTTATGCTCTATTTGCTGCGGCGTTCTTTCCTGATTCAGGTCAAAACTTAGTATTTTTACTGTATATCATTGGTATTTTTGCTGCTATTGGTACCGGTTTATTACTTCGCAGCACAGTATTGCCAGGTTCAAGCAGCGCGGTAGTGATGGAACTGCCTAGTTATGAAATGCCAAAAGCGAAAGCAGTTTTCTCTCGCACAGTTAAACGTACTAAAAGTTTTATTTTAGGTGCCGGTAAAACCATTGTTATCGTGGTGACGCTACTGAATTTTGTCAATGCAATTGGTACCGATGGTAGTTTCGGCCATGAAGACAGTAACGAGTCAGTACTAAGTGTATTAAGCCAAAAAGTAACACCATTTTTCTCACCAATGGGTGTAGAGCAAGATAACTGGCCTGCAACAGTAGGTATTATCACTGGTATTTTTGCAAAAGAGGCGGTTGTTGGCACATTAAACAGCTTATATGCCACGCCAGCAGGCGAAGATGAAGAGTTAGCGAGTCTGTCTGAAAGTTTTTCTGAGGCATTAAGTACTATCCCTGAAAACTTATTGGGTATTGCCCCTGAAGATCCTTTATCAATTGATGTTGGAAATGTCGAAAATTTAGAAGAAGCCGCTGCAGAGCTTGAAGTTGATAGTTCAACATTCAGTGCACTGCAAGCTGGTTTCACAACCAAAATTGCAGCATTCTCATATTTGCTCTTCATCTTGCTATACACGCCTTGTGTTGCGGCAATGGGCGCATTAGTGAATGAGTTTGGTGCTAAGTGGGCTCGATTTGCTGCGCTATGGACCTTTGCATTAGCTTATGGCAGTGCAACGGTAGTATATCAAGGTGCCAACATTGCTAAGCATCCAGTGCAATCTATCGGGTGGATTTCATTCTTTTCTATTGCGCTAGTGGGCTTTTATTTCTGGCTTAAAAAGCAAGGTAAAAAGAGTCAACAGATTATCCCAGGAATTAAAATCATCACTGAATAAGAGATTTTGTGTTCAAATTAAAACCAGCATTTTACGAAATGCTGGTTTTTTGTTTTTTGAGGGTTATTTTTAGCAAACAGGCATTGTAACTCGCGTAAATCTGTAGGATCATCAAAGGTCATAAATTTCACCATCGTGCACCAAGAGGAACTCCATGAGCCAAGTGGACAACGAAGTACGTCCAAGTAACTTCATTCGTAATATTATTGATGAAGACTTAAAAAGTGGTAAACACACCAGTGTGCAAACCCGTTTTCCGCCAGAGCCAAATGGTTTTTTACACATTGGCCATGCAAAGTCTATTTGTTTAAATTTTGGCATAGCACAAGATTATCAAGGTCAATGTAACTTACGTTTTGATGATACTAACCCTGAAAAGGAAGACATCGATTATGTTCATTCTATTCAGGATGATGTACGTTGGTTAGGCTTTAAATGGTCAGGTGAAGTTCGTTATTCTTCGAATTACTTCGATCAATTACATCAATATGCGGTTGAGCTAATCTCAAAAGGTTTAGCTTATGTGTGCTTCTTAAATGCTGAAGAAACACGCGAGTACCGTGGCACATTAAAAGCACCTGGTAAAAATAGCCCTTACCGTGATACCTCAGTTGAAGAAAACTTGAACCTATTTGAAAAAATGCGTGCAGGTGAATTCAAAGAGGGTGAGTGTGCACTGCGGGCTAAAATCGATATGGCTTCACCATTCATGTGTATGCGTGATCCGGTTATTTACCGTATTCGTTTTGCTCACCATCATCAAACAGGCGATAAGTGGTGCATTTACCCAATGTACGATTTTACTCACTGTATTTCAGATGCGATTGAAAACATCACTCATTCGTTATGTACTTTAGAGTTCCAAGACAACCGTCGTTTGTATGATTGGGTGTTAGATCATTTAGATGATTTTAATCAACCAAACCGTACACGTCAGTATGAATTTTCAAGACTTAACCTTGAATACACCATGATGTCGAAACGTAAATTGAACGATTTAGTAACGCGTGAAATCGTGTCTGGTTGGGATGATCCTCGTATGCCAACTATCGCAGGTTTACGCCGTCGCGGTTATACTCCGGCGTCTATTCGTGAATTCTGCCAACGTATCGGTGTTACAAAGCAAGAAAACCTTATTGAAGGTGGCGTGCTTGATGCGTGTATTCGTGAAGAGCTCAACGAAAATGCACCTCGTGCCATGGCTGTGTTAAGACCGATTAAAGTGGTAATTGAAAACTACCCGTCGGATACACCTGAAATAATTAATGCCCCAATGCATCCGAATAAACCTGAAATGGGTACCCGCGAAATTGCATTTGGTAAAGAGTTATTCATCGATGCCGAAGACTTTAAAGAGTCTGCTAATAAGCATTTTAAGCGTTTAGTACTTGGTAAAGAAGTTCGTTTACGTAATGCTTATGTGATTAAAGCTGAACGTTTTGATCAAGATGAAGACGGTAATGTCACCACGGTTTATTGTACTTACGACAATGAAACATTGGGTAAGAACCCAAGTGATGGCCGCAAAGTTAAAGGTGTTATTCATTGGGTTGAAGCGACAACGGCCAAACCAGCTGAATTTCGTTTATACCACCGTTTATTTACTGAAGCGTCTCCAGCAGCTTTTGAAACCTTAGACGAAGTGTTAAGCGATGACTCTTTAACTGTGCTTAAGGGTGTCGCTGAAGCAAGCTTAGCCAATGCAGTGGCAGAAAAAGCGTACCAGTTTGAACGTGAAGGTTACTTCTGCGCTGATAACAAGGATTCATCAAAAGAGGCTTTAGTGTTTAACTTAACTGTGGCACTACGTGATTCTTTTGCTTAAAGTTTACCTGTAGCTTTTACTGGGGGTAGTTTATCCCTAAGTCAGTTAATAAAAATGCCAGAACAATATTGTTCTGGCATTTTTTTGGTTAATCATCAGTAGAACTGGCTTGGTTATTTGCGGAAATTAAGTGTATTGGCGCACCATCACTTAAATAGGCGGCGTCCACTTGATCAAGTTTGTTGTAACGGATCATCTGCTGGATACTATCAATATAGGCTTGGCCACGTTCGGAGTATTTATCTAATGTGGTGACTAATTTAAGGCCTGTAATCGGTTTTTTCTCATAACGTAATTGCTGTCTCATTTGTCTCAGTTTAAGGTAGGCTGCATGGGTATTGATATTTAGCATATAGCCCTCAACGGATGCTTGCGGAGTATTAAATCGTGCTAAACCGTAATTGCCTAACTCTGTTCTTTGCTTTTTAGGAGCCATGCCGTTGCCACTGAAATCCCACTGGCCAAAAAAGGCGTTACCTTCAACGGTAAATCGCGATGTCGCCCAGCCGCTTTCTTCAGCCGCTTGGGCTAGCACTAATGATGGCGGCATGATGTCTACGCGCTTAAGCAGTTGTTTTCGCAAATCTTGAGTTAATGGTGTTTGCTTATCGGGGATGACCTTGTATTTTGTTGCGATATCAATAAGCTTGTTATCGGTTAGCTCAGCCTGTTTCACCCATTTTCGCTCTAAAATAATATTTTCATTACTGAGTAATATTAATGGCGCCATTAATCTGAAAAAAACCATTTTCTTAACCTGTACAGGGATCTCATTTGAGGTTTTTTGCCAATTCTCACTCACGCTATCAAAGGTTAATCGAGGTACTTCCCTTACACCGGCATCCCAGCTTTGTTTGTTGTAATTTAACGAGTCGAATAATTCAATTAATTGATCGAGCGAGTTTAAAATAATCTCTGTTGAGGCCTTGGTTTGCGGTTTTTTAGTTGTGAGTTTGTTGTTTGCGGCATCTATATATTGATGATTAACATCTGGCTCAATTGTTGCCGTTGGAGATTTAGTCGCGTTTGTACCAGTAGTATCAGTCTCATTTTCTGTAGTGGATGACTTAACCCAGTAGTTGATGGCAAATAAACCCGCTAGAAGCAGCAATACAAAAAGGATTTTTTGATAGGTATTTTGGGTCATATATCACCTTAGTTCAAACTCACTTTATGGGCCGAGCCATAACAAAAAAGGCGCGAAAGCGCCTTTTAAATATAGTACAAAAACATTTACTGCATCATAGGTCCTAAGCCTAAGCTCCATAATATAACGCTAGTGCCCATTAATCCGACCAATAGCACTAAACCTGCAGTAACGACTGAACTTGCGTAAATAAAGCCTTTTTCTTCAGGGATATTCATAATGATGGGGACACCAGCATAAAGTAGATATACTGAGTAGGCTAAGCCTGCAAGGCCCACTAACATCATAAACCATAACACAGGGTATAGCGCTGATATGCCAACCATAAATAATGGTGTAGCGGTATAGGCGGCTAACTCAAGTGCTTGAGTGAAGGTTGGTGCGGCATCAAAGGTTTTTGCCATCCAATAAGATAAATATGCCAGTGCAAATACGCCAGCAATGAGGCCAAAGTACATACCCACTGACATGAACATGGCGCTTTGTGGAGTGAGAAATAGTAGCTCGCCGTTAGCAGGATGCCAGCCTATATAAGCGGTTGCTACAAAACTGCACACAGCAGGAATTAAGGCGATAAGTAAGATATGACTAAGGCTGCTTTTAACTGCCTCGTGATTACGTTCAATTGTTTGCCACTCTTGTTTCGGATGAGTGTATAGCCCCATTAGGTGATTCAATATCATTGTTATTATCCTTGTTTAGCATTTCATACATAGCTCGCCAAACTTCAGACGAACTGATCATAGCCCCATATATCAATCGCCTTAATCAGTCCTACACATACTTAATGCACTCGTTACTAGTGAGCCGTTTAAGTAATAACTTCATCCCTATCGAAGCTTATCCATTAAAGGTGATTGAAATACAACTTAAGCAACTATTGTTACGCAGATGTATAGACTATTTATTGAACATTAGCGGCCATTCGTCAAGTGCTATTGTTGTTTTATCAGTATAAAAAGCTAATAAGCTCATCAGAAGTTAGCTCATGCAGTATTTTTCTCTTTAGATTGTCGATTTATATGTAAATATTCGACGTTAATGTAACTTAGTTGATGATTGTTAAATATCTATTTGCTGCTTAATGCAATCTTAGAATATGCAGATGGGTTGTCGTATCTGTTTCATTTTTTTAATACAATGGCGCCACATAAAATATTTAGTGGTACTTCAATGATGTATGAGCAGGGTTTACTTGAGCCGATTTACTCTTTTTTGAATTGTGAAACACCTGATAAGTGGATTGAAATGGCCAGCAAGCCTGAAAACTTATCCATCATTCTTCGTGATCATATGATTTGTGAGTTAAAAGCCGCCCAAAGCGCGATGTTTTTAATTAGGAAATACGCGGTGGATAAACCCAGTGCTGAGCAGTTATCCCAATGGATAAAGCCATACGAAGAGTTTGCCTATAAAAAGGTCGGCGATTTAGCCTCTCTTAAAGGAAAAAGTAACGTCAGCAAACAAATCACAGTGCGTGAAGGCTGTGTTTATGGTCAAGAGTTAGTTGATAAAATGGTATTGCTGATCAAAGAAGAATTACATCATTTCTATCAAGTAATGGAGTTGATGGAAAAAAAACAGGTACAGTATGAGCTAATAGAGGCCGGACGTTATGCCAAAGGCTTACTGAAACATGTTAAAACCTTCGAGCCAGATGCATTAGTCGATAAGTTAATTATTGGTGCACTAATTGAGGCCAGATCTTGTGAACGTTTTGCCAAACTTGCCCCGCATCTGGATGAAGAATTAAGTAAATTCTACGTATCGCTACTTCGCTCTGAAGCTCGTCACTACCAAGATTACCTGACGTTGGCCGAGTTAATATCGGATAAAGATATTAGTGACAGAGTAAGGTTTTTGACCGAGGTTGAAGCTGAGCTTATTTTAACCCCAGATACCGATTTTAAATTCCACAGTGGTTTACCCAATTAACACTATATCCTTGCGGTATTTGAAGTCCTCAAGTTAGCAAGGGCAGTTGTTTAAGATTGGCAGTGTATTGGTCGACAATCAGTATGCTGCCTTGCTCGTACCAGTCACCAACCACAATGCGCTGCTTGTTATCGGCTAATTGATGTATTGCCGGACGGTGGGTATGGCCATGGATCATTCTTTGGCAGTTGGTTTTTAGCAGTAGGCTGTCAACGGCTGATTGCTCAACATCCATAATGGTATAGCTTTTTTGTTGATTGCTTTTTTGACTTTTTTTGCGAATATCAGCAGCGATGTTCTGTCGCGTTGATTTAGGCAAGTTACGGTAAATCCATTTCACGAATGATGAATTTCTGAAGCTTCTAAATCTTTGATAAGCCTTATCGAGCGTGCAAAGGCTATCACCATGCAAGACTACTGTTTTTATCCCATACAAATCTAACTCGACAACTTCTGGAAGTATGATCATTCCAGCTTTACGAGCAAATGATTTGCCAATCATAAAATCTCGATTACCGTGGATAAAATAAATAGGGATGCTTGTGGCGACACGTTTTAGATGGGTGGCTATTTCGTCAGTAAAGGGCTCGGCAATATCATCACTGGTCCAGACTTCAAACAAGTCACCGATGATATAAATCGCTTCAACATCAGCAAGATCTGAGTTGAGGTAGCGAATAAAAGCTTGGCTAATATCTGGGCGGTCTGCACTTAAGTGCAAATCGCCCATAAAAACAGTCTGCATTAATGATTATTCAGCAATGCTTGCACTGTTAATGATAACAGCTTCTAGTGGTACGTCTTGATGCATGCCACGGTTACCAGTGCTAACAGTTTTGATTCTCTCGACAATATCAAGACCTTCAACAACTTCAGCGAATACACAATAGCCCCAGCCTTGAGATGTTTCGGCTTTAAAGTCTAAGAAAGTGTTGTCATTCACATTGATAAAAAACTGTGATGTTGCTGAATGCGGATCAGATGTACGCGCCATCGCTAAGGTACCGACTTTGTTTGATAAGCCGTTGTTCGCTTCATTTTTAACTGCAGCATGAGGGGTTTTCTGAACCATATCTTCAGTAAAGCCACCACCTTGTACCATGAAACCATCAATCACACGGTGAAAAATAGTACCGTCGTAGAAACCTTCTTTTACGTACTTAATGAAGCTTTCAACAGTTAAAGGTGCTTTTTCAGCATTTAAAGCGATTTTGATGTCGCCCATATTTGTGTGCAAAGTGATCATATTTAATTACCTAGATAAAAATTGTTGCGCGATTCTAACTTATCTTACGTGAGGCTTAAAGTGCAGTGTTCAAAACAGTGTTGCTCATGGTAGACTTTGTGGCAATTAAATTGAGTTTTATTAAGAGTAAAAGAGAACCATCGATGTTGAAAATTTACAATAGTATGAGTCGTGAAAAGCAAGAGTTTAAACCGATTAACCCTGGCAAGATTGACATGTATGTATGTGGGATCACCATATATGATTTATGTCACATTGGTCATGGTCGTACTTTTGTGTCTTTCGATATGATAGTTCGCTACTTACGTTATAGTGGCTATGCGGTGAACTACTTACGTAACATCACAGATGTCGACGATAAAATCATTAAACGCGCCGCTGAAAATAACGAAAGTTGTGACTCACTCACTGAGCGTTTGATTGGTGAGATGCACAATGATTTTGATTCATTAAATATGCTACGCCCAGATTTCGAACCAAGAGCGACCCTGCATATTGATGAGATCATCGACATGGTGCAGACACTCATCGCTAAAGAGCATGCTTATGTTGCTGACAATGGCGATGTGCTCTTTAGTGTGGCTTCATTTGCGGAATATGGCCGCTTATCAGGACAAAACCTTGAACAGCTTCAAGCTGGCGCGCGCGTTGAAGTGGAAGTTGCTAAACGTAATCCTATGGATTTTGTGTTGTGGAAAATGTCAAAACCTGGCGAACCAACGTGGGAGTCTCCATGGGGGCCTGGTCGTCCTGGCTGGCACATTGAATGTTCTGCAATGAATGGCAAACACTTAGGTGAAAACTTTGATATTCATGGCGGCGGTAGCGATTTACAGTTCCCACATCATGAAAACGAAATTGCGCAGTCTTGCTGTGCTCATGGCTCAAAGTATGTCAACTACTGGATGCATACTGGCATGGTGATGGTTGATAAAGAAAAAATGTCTAAATCACTGGGCAACTTCTTCACAATCAGAGATGTGTTAGAACATTACGATCCAGAAACAGTACGTTACTTCTTATTATCGGGTCACTATCGTAGCCAGCTAAATTATTCTGAAGATAATTTAAAGCAAGCTAAGTCGGCTTTAGAACGTATTTATACTTCGTTAAAAGGCTTAGATTTATCAGTTGCTCCAGCAGCTGCACCTGAGTATGTCGGTAAATTTAAACTGGCGATGGATGATGATTTTAATACACCAGAAGCCTACTCGGTTATCTTTGATATGGTACGTGAGATTAACCGTCTTAAATCAGTTGATATGGCGCAAGCCAGCGCCTTAGGTGTTAGCCTTAAGCAATTAACAGACGTGCTAGGCATTATCAGCAACGATGTTGATGTTTATTTCCAAGGCGAGGGCAGTGATGATGAAGTCGCTGAAATTGAGGCCTTGATCGTTGAACGTAATCGCGCCCGCGCTGAAAAAGATTGGCCTGCTGCAGATATCGCTAGAGATAGACTAAATGCCCTTGGGGTTATTCTGGAAGATGGCGAAAATGGTGTAACAACTTGGCGTAAAAAGTAACGTCTAAGTTTAATCCGCCATAAAAAAGCCTGCATTAGCAGGCTTTTTTAGTTAATACAATTATTAACTCTGATTAAACAAAGGTTTAGTCGTGGTAAGTCTCAGCAGCATATAAGGTATTTTCTAGTAAGCTGGCAATTGTCATCGGACCTACACCACCGGGTACTGGGGTAATGAATGCCGCTTTCTCAGCAGCAAGGTCAAATTCTACATCACCCACTAAGCGGCCATTGTCTAAGCGGTTAATGCCCACATCGATAACAATCGCACCAGGTTTAATCCAATCACCAGCAATAAAACCAGGTTTACCTACTGCAACAATCAACAAGTCAGCTTGGCGTACCTTTTGTTCAAGGTTTTTAGTAAAGCGATGACAGGTGGTCGTAGTACAGCCTGCAAGTAGTAGCTCCAATGTCATTGGTCTACCGACAATATTAGACGCGCCAACAATCGTTGCATCAAGACCATATGTATCTACACCCGTTGAATTGATCAAGGTCATAATGCCTTTTGGCGTACATGAACGCAGCACTGGGATGCGCTGAGCAAGTCGGCCGACATTATAAGGGTGGAAACCATCAACATCTTTATCAGGGCGAATTTGCTCAATGACTTTAGATTCTTCAATGTGTGCAGGTAATGGCAGTTGCACTAAAATGCCATCAATTTTAGGGTCATCATTGCATTGATCAATTAAGGCTAACAATTCTGCTTCAGTGGCCGTGGTCTCTAAATCATATGAATAAGATTGAAAGCCGACTTCTTCACACGCGCGGCGCTTACTTCCTACATAGACTTGTGACGCAGCATCTGCACCAACTAAGATGACCGCTAAGCCAGGAATTCTTTTACCTGCTTCTTTACGGGCAAGTACTTTTTCTTTTAAAGTGGTTCGAATAGATTGAGCGATCGCTTTGCCATCAATATTTTGGGCAGTCATGGGGGTATAGTTTCCTTTATGGCGCGATAATAAGACGAAATTAACGAAGCGTATTCTATCAGTCAGCTAAAGTCATGTCATGAATATTGCCTTAGTGATTTTTTAAAAACAGAATTTTTTGTTTGTTAAAACAGCAGCTGAACAAGTTTGTCAAAAAAATCGTTGACGATAGGAAAGTGACTCGTTAATATGCGCTCCGTTCTCACAGCGAAGGTGTTTAAAGAAAATAAACATTGTAGCATTGAACATCTCGGTGATTAGCGCAGCCCGGTAGCGCATCTCGTTTGGGACGAGAGGGTCAGAGGTTCGAATCCTCTATCACCGACCAAATTTATTTATTTGTAAAGCTTCGGTTTTATGAATAAGCTGTAAAAAGATAAGTTGTTAACCAAAGCAACTTATCACGCTAGTAGGATATACAGATTTATCTGTAAACCATGCGCCCGTAGCTCAGTTGGATAGAGCACCCGCCTTCTAAGCGGGTGGTCGCAGGTTCGAATCCTGCCGGGCGTACCAAATTATGGTGATTGTAGCTCAGTTGGTAGAGCCCCGGATTGTGATTCCGGTTGTCGTGGGTTCGAGCCCCATCAGTCACCCCAAATTTTGCATTGATAATGCACAGTTGTAGAAAAAGCGACCTAAGGTCGCTTTTTTTATGTCTAAAATCCCCATTTAACCGCGTTTTCAGACTCGACTCGGCAGTAAACGGTCGCTATAATGTCGCGTCTTGATAAATATCTAATACGGATTACTACGGGTAACAGCGCTTAAACGCTGCTGTATCACTACTTTTATTAGTAAACATTAATCATCAAGAAATGAATATTTAATAGTTGAGTTTTCGACTATTACAAAGGACGTCAGACATATTTCGAGGTAAAACAATGCAAGTTTCTGTTGAAACAACTCAAGGCCTAGAACGTCGCCTAACAATTTCTGTACCTGCTGAGCAAATTGAGAAATTAGTTAAAGACAATTTATTACGTGAAGCGAAGCGTGCAAAGATCTCTGGTTTCCGTCCAGGTAAAGTACCAGTATCAGTAATCAACCAACGTTACGGTAAAGCTATCCGTCAAGATGTGACCGGTGAAGTTATGCAACGCAACTTCATTGAAGCTATCATGGCTGAAAAACTAAACCCAGCTGGCGCACCAGTATTTGCTCCTAGTAAAGCAGAAGGCGAGAACTTCGAGTTCGTTGCTACTTTTGAAATCTACCCAGAAGTTGAATTAACTGGTTTAGATGCAATCGCTGTTGAACAACCACAAGCTGAAGTTAATGACGCTGACGTTGACACCATGATTGAAACGCTTCGCAAGCAACACGCTACTTTCGCTGTAGTTGAAACTGCTGCTGAAGAAGGCAACAAAGTTAAAATGAACTTTGTTGGTTCAGTTGAAGGTGAAGAATTTGAAGGTGGCAAAGCTGACGATTTCGAACTTGAGCTTGGTAGCAACCGTATGATCCCAGGTTTTGAAACTGGCATCATTGGTCATAAAGCCGGTGAAGAATTTGAAGTTGAAGTCACTTTCCCTGAAGATTACCACGCTGAAAACTTAAAAGGTAAAGCGGCTAATTTCGTTATTACTCTTACCGAAGTTCAAGCTGCAGAATTACCAGAAGTAAATGACGAGTTCGCTTCATTATTCGGTATTGCTGAAGGTGGCCTAGAAGCCCTTAAAGCTGAAATCCGTAAAAACATGACTCGTGAACTTGATCAAGCGCTTAAAGCGAATGTTAAAGAGCAAGTTATCGAAGGCTTATTAGCTGCTAACGACATTACTATTCCTAAAGCACTAGTTGATGGTGAAGTTAATGTTCTTCGTCAACAAGCTATGCAACGTTTTGGTGGTCAAGCTGAAAACATGCCTGAGCTTCCTGCTGATCTATTCACTGAGCAAGCTGAGCGTCGCGTTAAAGTTGGTCTATTATTAGGCGAAGTAATCAAAACGAATGAACTTCAAGCTGAAGATGAGCGCGTTCAAGGTTTAATCGCTTCAATGGCTTCTGCTTACGAAGATCCAACTGAAGTTGTTGAATACTACAATGGCAACAAAGAGCTTATGCAGAACATGCGTAACGTAGCTCTTGAAGAGCAAGCTGTTGAAGTGCTATTAAAATCAGCAAAAGTAACTCTAAAAGAAGTTGCTTTTGAAGAATTTATGAACAAGGCAACAGGTAAAGCGTAACCTTCGCTTGACTTGATTGGCGGTTCGCCATTTATAATGGCTCGTATGAGGTTCTCATACGAGCCATTTTTATTTTAGGGAAAGTATAAAATGCATAAAGCGCCAGAATCTGTACTCAATGCTCTCGTACCTATGGTTGTTGAACAAACAGCAAAAGGTGAGCGTTCATATGATATTTACTCTCGTTTATTAAAAGAGCGTGTAATTTTCTTGGTTGGCCAGGTTGAAGAACACATGGCTAATTTGATCGTGGCGCAATTATTGTTCCTAGAATCAGAAAGCCCAGACAAAGATATTTCAATTTACATTAACTCGCCAGGAGGCTCAGTAACAGCCGGCATGGCGATTTATGACACCATGCAGTTTATCAAGCCAAATGTCAGTACAGTATGTATTGGTCAAGCAGCAAGCATGGGCGCTTTTTTACTTGCTGGTGGCGCAAAAGGCAAACGTCATTGTTTACCTAATTCTCGCGTGATGATCCACCAACCATTAGGCGGTTTCCAAGGTCAGGCTTCAGATATTGCAATTCATGCTCAAGAAATTCTTGGCATTAAGAACAAATTGAACCAAATGTTGGCGGAACATACCGGTCAACCAATGGAAATCATTGAACGTGATACTGACCGTGATAACTTCATGAGTGCTCAAGAAGCAGCCGATTATGGTTTAGTTGATTCAGTTTTTGAAAAGCGTAGCTGATCTTTACGCCTGAGTGCGCTATTCTTTGAAGAATAGAGTATTAAAATATAAGACTGTGTTTGTGCATTTAAACAGTACAGATGGTTTTCTACAGACAGTGTCTAGGCTGTAACAGAGGTAGAGTTAATGGGCGATAACAAAAATTCCGGTGACAGCGGTAAGCTGCTGTACTGCTCTTTTTGCGGGAAAAGCCAACATGAAGTTAGAAAGCTAATTGCTGGACCTTCAGTATATGTTTGTGACGAATGTGTCGAGTTATGTAATGACATAATTCGTGAAGAGATAAAAGAAATTTCGCCTAAACGCGATCAAGACCAATTACCAACGCCACACGAATTACGTAATCACCTCGATGATTACGTCATTGGTCAGAATCAGGCAAAAAAGGTGCTATCGGTAGCGGTTTATAATCACTATAAGCGCTTACGTAATGGTACGCCGATTGAAGGTGTTGAGCTTGGTAAAAGTAATATCTTACTTATTGGGCCTACAGGTAGTGGTAAAACATTACTGGCTGAAACCTTAGCGCGTTCACTTGATGTGCCGTTTACTATGGCTGATGCAACCACATTAACTGAAGCAGGTTATGTGGGTGAAGACGTTGAAAACATTATTCAGAAACTTCTGCAAAAATGTGATTACGACGTTGAAAAAGCGGAACGTGGTATTGTTTACATCGATGAAATCGACAAGATTAGTCGTAAATCTGACAATCCTTCTATAACTCGTGATGTATCGGGTGAAGGTGTTCAGCAGGCGCTACTAAAACTAATTGAAGGTACTGTTGCTTCTGTGCCACCTCAAGGTGGTCGTAAGCATCCACAACAAGAGTTTTTGCAAGTTGATACTTCAAAGATCTTATTTATTTGTGGTGGTGCGTTTGCTGGGCTTGAAAAAGTTATTGAGCAACGTGGCTTAACAGGTACTGGTATCGGTTTTGGCGCTGAAGTTAAAGGTGATGCAGATAAAGCGACTATTTCGCAAACATTAGGTAAGGTTGAACCAGAAGATTTAATTAAATTTGGTTTGATCCCTGAGTTTATCGGTCGTTTACCTGTTGTTGCGACGCTAACTGAATTAGATGAATCTGCATTGGTTCAAATCTTATCTCAACCTAAAAATGCACTTACTAAGCAATATGGTGCCTTATTTGAGATGGAAGATGTTGAGTTAGAGTTCCGCGAAGATGCGCTTAAAGCCATTGCTCATAAAGCAATGACCCGTAAAACCGGTGCTCGTGGACTTCGTTCAATTATCGAAGATATTTTACTCGATACCATGTATGACATCCCTTCAGTGGAAGGCGTGATTAAGGCCGTTGTTGATGAGTCTGTAGTAAAAGGCGAATCCGCACCAATCCTAATTTACGAAAATGCCGAAAGCCAAGTTGCTGGTGGTGAACAATAAATAGACGATTTAGTCTTTTATTAAAAATAAGGAGTCCATTGGGCTCCTTTTTTCGTATTAACCATTGAAAGTTTGAGAAACATCCCAATATACTGACTTATAAAATCCATTCATCAAACGGAATCGAACTATGACCCAAGAGCGTGAAGCGCATATCGAACTCCCCGTGCTGCCACTGCGAGATGTAGTGGTTTATCCCCATATGGTAATTCCGTTGTTCGTCGGACGAGAGAAATCTATTCGTTGTCTCGAATCGGCAATGGAACAAGACAAGCAAATTTTATTGGTCGCACAGCGAGAAGCTGATTTAGACGAGCCAACAAAAGAAGATATTTTCGACGTCGGTACCGTAGCCTCAATTTTGCAGTTATTAAAACTACCTGACGGGACCGTTAAAGTCTTAGTTGAAGGTGGTCAGCGTGCAAAAGTAACCGCTTACACCCAAGAAGATGAATTCTTTGTCGCGACAGCTGAATACTTAGCTTCTGAAGACTTAGCTGACAAAGAAGAAGAAGTCTTAGTCCGCAGTGCAATCAGTCAATTTGAAGGTTACATCAAGCTTAACAAGAAAATACCGCCTGAAGTGCTCACTTCATTAACCGGTATTGAAGAAGCAGCGCGCCTTGCTGACACCATGGCGGCGCATATGCCACTTAAGCTAGAAGACAAACAGTCTGTGCTTGAGATGATTAATGTTGGTGAGCGCCTTGAATACTTAATGGCGATGATGGAAGGCGAGATTGACTTATTACAAGTTGAAAAACGTATCCGTGGCCGCGTTAAGAAACAAATGGAAAAGAGTCAACGCGAATACTATTTGAATGAGCAAATGAAAGCCATTCAAAAAGAATTAGGCGATCTTGATGAAGGCCAAGATGAGTTTGAAGTATTAGCTCGGAAGATCACTGAGGCTAAAATGCCAGCAGAAGCCAAAGATAAAGCCGAAGCTGAGTTAAACAAACTGAAGATGATGTCTCCAATGTCTGCAGAAGCGACTGTTGTCAGAAGCTATGTCGATTGGATGACCTCGGTACCTTGGAGTCAGCGTTCTAAAATTAAGCGTGATTTATCAAAAGCTGAAGCCATTCTTGATACCGATCACCATGGGCTTGAGAAGGTTAAAGAGCGCATTTTAGAGTATCTTGCGGTACAAAGCCGTGTTAAACAGCTTAAAGGGCCAATTCTTTGTCTAGTGGGCCCACCAGGTGTCGGTAAAACGTCACTCGGTCAGTCAATTGCAAAGGCGACAGGTCGTAAGTATGTGCGTGTTGCATTAGGTGGTGTGCGTGATGAAGCCGAGATCCGTGGTCATCGTCGTACTTATATTGGTTCTATGCCAGGTAAAGTCATTCAAAAAATGGCTAAAGTGGGCGTTAAAAACCCATTATTCCTATTAGATGAAATTGATAAAATGAGTTCTGATATGCGCGGCGATCCATCGTCAGCATTATTAGAAGTATTAGATCCTGAACAAAACTCAGCATTTAACGATCATTACCTTGAAGTGGATTACGACTTATCAGACGTAATGTTTGTCGCTACCTCAAACTCAATGGATATCCCTGGACCATTACTTGACCGTATGGAAGTGATCCGTTTATCGGGTTACACCGAAGATGAAAAGCTTAATATTGCTAAGAAGCATTTATTAACCAAACAGATTGAGCGTAATGGCTTAAAAGCGAGTGAGATAACCATAGAAGACAGTGCCATTATTGGCATGATCCGTTATTACACCCGTGAAGCTGGCGTGCGTTCATTAGAGCGTGAGCTGTCTAAAGTTTGTCGTAAAGTCGTAAAAATGATTTTGCTTGATAAGTCAGTGAAAACCGTTGTTGTGGATCAAGATAACCTGAAATCTTTCTTAGGTGTGCAGCGCTTTGATTACGGTAAAGCTGAATCTAACAATCAAATTGGTCAAGTTACTGGCCTTGCATGGACTCAAGTTGGTGGTGATTTACTGACCATTGAAGCCACTTCGGTGCCAGGTAAAGGCAAACTTGCTTATACCGGTTCGCTAGGTGACGTGATGCAAGAGTCAATTCAAGCTGCAATGACCGTTGTTAGAGGCCGCGCAGAGCAGTTGGGGATCAATAACGACTTTTATGAAAAGCGTGATATCCATGTTCATGTACCAGAAGGTGCAACGCCAAAAGATGGTCCTTCAGCAGGTGCGGCAATGTGTACTGCTTTAGTATCAAGTTTAACCGGCAACCCGGTTAAAAGTGACGTAGCGATGACGGGTGAAATTACCCTTCGTGGTGAAGTGTTACCAATTGGTGGCCTGAAAGAGAAACTGCTTGCGGCGCATCGCGGTGGGATAAAAGTTGTGCTTATTCCTAAAGAAAATGAGCGTGATTTAGAAGAAATTCCAGCAAATGTGATTGCTGATTTAAAGATCCACCCTGTAAGGTGGGTCGAGGAAGTCCTTGAATTGGCCTTAGAAAGACCTGTTAAAGGCTTCGAAGTGGTCAAAAAGTAACTAATCAGTAAAAAAACTTGCTAGTAACCCAAAAAAAATGAAAAAAGGGGCTTAACAAACACGAAAGCTGTGGTAGCCTAGATAAGTGGAGAGTCAGTTAGCACCAAACCCTTGGCGCATCTGACTTTGAGCTGTATTCAAGTACATTTTTTTTGGTTTTCCAACTAAGTTTGGTGTGGTATCAAACTTACGATAAAAAGCCTCCGTAGACCGTTCCAAAGACGGATTTGGTTGCGGCGCAAAAATAACATTCAAGGGGATGACATGAACAAATCTGAACTAATCGAGAAAATCGCTTCTGGTGCTGACATTTCTAAAGCAGGCGCTGGCCGTGCACTAGATTCTTTTATTGCTGCTGTTACTGAAGCGCTTAAAGAAGGCGATAAGATTTCTCTAGTTGGTTTTGGTACTTTTGAAGTACGTCAACGTGCAGAACGTACTGGCCGTAACCCACAAACGGGTGCAGAAATCAAAATTGCAGCAGCAAACATTCCTGCCTTCAAAGCTGGTAAAGCACTAAAAGACGCTGTTAACTAAATAGTTGGTATCGTTGCCTTTTGTAAGGCATTTGTAGAAAGCACTGTTTTAACAGTGCTTTTTGCGAAATAAAGTATCAGAATTAACTTTGTTTTTTTGATATTAGGAGAAATAAGGCATACCTCGGTAGCGTCTGAATACTCCGTCTAAATTACAAGAAGGCGCATCCGCAAAAGGTGCGCCTTTTTATTTTATTATGTCGCAACAAGCGAGAATTCAGATGTTAGAAAAAATTCGCGAAGGTTCACAGGGCGTTATAGCTAAAAGTATTTTAGTACTGGTGATCCTTTCGTTCGCATTTGCTGGTGTCAGTAGTTACCTAGGAACCTCGACAGATGTTCCAGCCGCAGTAGTTAATGGTGACGAAATCACAGCCAATGAATTAGAACAAGCATTCCAAAATGAACGTGGCCGTTTAGAACAACAACTAGGCGAAATGTTTGATGCCTTAGCTGCTGATGATAACTATATGAATGGTATCAAGCAGAATGTATTAGATCGTTTGATTTCAGATAAGCTAATTAGCCAAGCGGCTGAAGATTTGGGACTACGTGTTTCAGATGAGCAAATTAAACAAGCGATTCTGAATGAGCAAGCATTCCAAACCGATGGTGTATTTGATAATGACCGCTACTTAGCTGTACTACGTCAATTAGGTTATCAAACCACTAGCTTTAGAAATATGATGCGTGTTGATATGACTCGTCGTCAACTTTTAACCGCGCTAGTGGGAAGTGAGTTTGTTCTTGATGGTGAAGCAAAGCAATTAGCTGAAGTTCAAGGTCAAACCCGTGATATTCGTTATTTAGTTGTGGACTCTACACCTTTCTTAGCTTCTTCAACAGTTTCTGCTGAAGAGATTAAAGCCTATTACGAAAGTAACTTAATTCAGTTCATGAGCCAAGAAAAAGTTAGCTTAGAATATGTCGAGTTGGACGTTGCAGATCTGGCTAAAGGTATCGAAACGTCAGTTGATGATGCGCGTGCTTTTTATGAAGACAACCAACAACAATATCAAACGCCAGAAAAACGTTTAGCTGCACATATTTTATTTGCATCTGGCGATGATAGCGCCGATGAAGCAAAGGCCGAAGCTGCTTTAGCTAAATTACAAGCTGGTGAAGACTTTGCTGCCGTTGCTAAATCAGATTCAGATGACCAATTTAGCGCAGAGCAGGGCGGTCAACTCGATTGGTTCGAACAAGGTGTAATGGATCCTGCATTTGACTCAGCTTTATTTGCACTTTCAACTGGTGAGTACTCACAAATTGTGAAGAGTGAATTTGGTTATCACATTATCAAGTTACTCGATGTGGAATCTGGTGCTGCAGCGCCGTTTGATGACGTGCAAGATAAAATCATCGCTGATCTTCAAAACAAAAAAGCGGTTGATGAATTTTATAGCTTACAAAGTGTTTTAGCCGATACCAGCTACGAAATACCTGACACTTTAGATGAAACAGCTAAAGCATTAGGCGTTGAGGTTCAATCAACAGCGTTATTTTCTCGTGATAATGCGCCTGTTAATTTAAATACTCCAGCTTTAATCAAAGCTGCATTTTCTGATGACGTTATTGGTAGCGGCATGAACAGTGAAGTGATTGAGTTAGCACCTAACCATGTGGTTGTGATTCGTTTACTGCAACATAAAGATGCTGGTACATTGCCATTAACTGAAGTATCTAGCAGCATTGAAGCACGTTTATTGCAAGATAAAGCGAACTTTGCCGCAAGTGAAAAAGCCAATGAATATTTAGCGCAATTAAAAGCAGGCACTGAAATCACTGAAGTTGCAGTAGCAACGAAAGAGAAGCTAGCACGATTTAATCAAGATATTGATCAAGCTATCTCGACTAAGGCATTTAAAATGGCAGCTCCAGATGCTGGTGCAAGCTCATTTGATACCGCTGCATTAGCTAATGGCTATGCGGTTATTGCTTTGGATAAAGTTAATGATGCAGAAGGTATTGATGCAAATATTGTTGAAAGTATTAAGCAACGTTTAGTACCTCAATACAGCGAAGCTGATTACCGTTCAGTTGTCGCAGCTTTAAAAGCAAAAGCAACAGTTGAATACCCAGTAGCTGAATAAGCTGATTGGAATTCACAAAAGCCAAGGTTCGCCTTGGCTTTTTTATGTCAAAATTTTGAGGTTCTTATAAGGATATTTATGAACTTAGCATTGTTTGATTTTGATGGAACTATTACAAGTAAAGATACTTACACGCCATTTATTTACTCAAGTGTACCTAAGTGGCGTTTAATCGTTTGTTATCCGATATTAATCCCTGTGATAGCCGCTTATAAATGGCAGCTCATTGGTGGGTCAAGAACGCGTAGCATCATTTCTAAGTTTGCTTTTTGGCAACAAGATGAGCAACACATTAAGGCCATCGGCGAAGATTATGCTACAAGTTTTGATCTACAAATCAAACCTCAAGCGCTAGCGCGTCTGCAATGGCATCAGATGCAAGGTGACACCATTGTTGTGGTTTCGGCATCACTTAATGTTTATTTAGCGCCATGGTGTCGCCAGCATGGATTTAAACTGATATGTGCAGAGCTAGAAAGTAAAAAGGGTAAACTGACCGGACGGTATATTAATGGTGACTGTAGCGGCGCTGCAAAATCAAATCGAGTTTTAGCTCAGTTTGACCTACAAGATTTTGATAAAGTGTATGCCTATGGTGATACAGAAGAAGATAAACCCATGCTAGAACTTGCTGATGTCAGTTATTACCGATGGCAAAAACTGACAGGCTAACGCCGTTATATAGTAAAAAACTAAGGTATGGCTTTACTGTTTACTAGTAAATCTAGCGGTTTATAAGCCAAACAACTTGTTGCAGTCATGGGATTAAAAATCGGACTTGTAAGTTGTGTTTATATGAAAGATAAGTCAGTTTTAAACTAAGAGGTCTAGTCAAAAATTGAAAGATTTACATGCTCAATTTGAAGTGCTGTTAAGCTATATCGATAATAATCTACCTGCAATTTCTGCGTTTGATGACAATCTCAACAGCCGCTTAGCGGCGATTGCAGGGGTTGCTGAAGTGCATTTTGGTGCGTTATTTTACAGTCTGTTTCATACTAAAGTGCAGGATTATATTCGTTTGCTAAAAAACCTTGAAGCGGCGCAGTTACTGGGTTTTGATAAAACTATTAGCTTAGATACTGTCGCGTTAAAAATGGGCTACCCGTCAACAGCCGCTTTTATTACGACCTTTACAAGTAGTATTGGCCAAAGCCCACAAAGCTTTCAAGACTCGCCTAACTGGGGTAACTTTTTTGCCAAGCAGCAACCACTGAGTACCCTAGCCGAAGGGCATGAGCAGTTTTCTGCTGCTGAGGTTAATATTCAGGTATCGGATTTAACGACCATAGAGTTAGTGGTTATAGAGCATCGTGGACCCGCTTGTTATTTATCTCAATCGATAAATGCCTTAAGCGCATTTAGGCAAAAATATCACTTATCGCCAAGTATTAGTCGCACCTTTAATTTCGTTTATGATATGCCTTATCCGCAAATTAATGCCTTAGCTGACGATCAATCCATGTTATCGCTGGATATTGGTGTGAGTGTCAATCAAGCGCAGCTTACTGAATTAGCCCCTGTTATTGCTGGGTCTGGTTGTTTTTCGAACAGATCTGTAATTAAGGGGCGTTATGCTCAGTTTTATCATTTGGGTTCTGAAAAAGAACTCAATAGCAAAATAAAATATCTTTATAGTCATTGGCTTGCTGCCAGTGGCTTAACTCTAGATAGCCAGCCGCTTATAATTGAACGCTTGGATGTGATTAAGAGTAAGGCTGTTGAAGCTGCTATAGCTGATGACAACCAAGAGCTTGTAGAGGTTAGAGTCTATTTAAAATTACAGTAACAGGTATCCATATATGTTCACTGTAAGAAATTAACTCATCGTTTTATTGCGATACGAGCCGCATCATCTCGGCGCATAGCCAAGCCATGTAAGTTGCCCAAGCATAGCCAAATACTGAGAACATGATCGCGATAGGTACCAGTGAGCGATGAAATGCAATTGCCACCACAGGGGATGATGCCGCGCCGCCAATACAGCATTGACTTGCTAATGCCATATAAGCCACAGGTGCTTTCATCACTAGCCCAGCAATAATCACGAACAGGCTATGAATTGCTAACCATACAAAGCCGATGGCAAAGTAGATTGGAAAGTCATCAATCATGGTCAAGTCCATTCTAAGGCCCATACTAGCAATCAAAATATACAGCATGACAGTGGAGACCTTTGATGCACCTAATTGCTCAAGTTCACGCACTTTGGTATTTGAAAGTGCAATACTGATAGTGGTCACTATGATGACAATCCAAAAGAAATTTGAAGTCAGACTAAACTTTTCTGTTGCAGGGTAGTGGGCGGCAAAATATGGCGCCAGAATATCAGCCCCCATATGTGCTAATCCCGTCACGCCAAATGCCACACTGAATATTAATATGTAATCAGTTATGGTGATATTCTTGACCGTGTGAGCTTGCTGATATTCGCTTGTAGCGATTAACCGCTGATAATTGCTTGAGTCGGCACCCGTTTTTTTATCTATCGCAGCAGCATTATTGGCGCAGATTAATAAAAATGACATCCAAATCGCTGAGTAGACTACATTGACCGAAATCATAATCGCAAATAAGTTTTCTTTTACCTGATAGATTTCTTTCATGGCAAGTTGATTCGCTGTGCCACCAACCCAATTCCCTGCTAAGGTCGCCATTCCGCGCCAGGCAGCATCTTCACCTAGCCAATTAATAGATTCAGGCGCTATTTTCGCAAAAAGTATCAGAGTTAACGGGCCGCCAATAATAATGCCTAAGCTGGCAATTAAAAACAGCATGACAATTTTAGGGCCCAATAATAGAATGGATTTTATGTCTACACTGATAATTAGTAATGTTAAACAAGCGGGCATTAAATACTTTGAGGATATGTGGGGTAATTGACTTTGGGAAGCATCGACAATGTTTAAGGTATTTAAAAATGATGGCAACACATAAATCATGACCATAATGGGCACAAAACGGTAAAGTTGTTTCCAAAAGCTTTGTTTTAGCTTGCTAGTATAAAATACCAAACCAATAATCGCGGCCAACAAGCCAAAAATGACCGGATCTGCAGTAATCATAATTTATATTGGCAACCTTATTAGTTTATCGCTTTGTTATTGATTGCAGAATTGGATGAACTCTTCAAGTAACGGACTTAATGCTTCTTCATTACGCCAAATAGACCAGTAGTTTCGCTCGAAATCCCACTCTGGTAAATCTATTTCAATAAGTTGACCGCTGGCTATTTCTTCTTTTACAGCAAGGTAGGGCAGTACACTAACGCCAATGCCAGTACCAATAGCACGTTTTATCGCGCCCATAGTATTCATTGATAATTCTTGATGAATATTTATACTGGCACTTTTTAATAGCTGGGTATTACGTAGCCTCGACACCGAAATGGTTTCATCCATAACCCATAATTGTTGCGACAGCAATTCAGGGGTAATGGTTTCGCTTGCTATTGGATTGTTACTGCCGATGACGATACACAATCTATCTTTAAGCCACTGCTGATACTGTAAATTATTTAACCCAGGCTTGGCATCGACAAAACCTAAATCCAGTTCTTTTTCAGACACCATTTTCTCGATGGCTAAACTGTTGTTAATCACTAGTTTAATATCAACACAGGGGTGTTGTTGTTTAAATAATGGGATGATTCTTGAAAGAATATAGTTACCCGCAGTTTTACTACTGCCAACTTTGATGGTGCCACCGATGGCTGTTCGCTCAGTAAACATCTGCTCTAATTGATTACTTTTAGAAAGCATCTCATTGGCGTAAGGCAAAATAACTTCACCATTATCATTAATGGTTAAGCCGTTACTGCTTCTCTCAAACAGACGGGTGCCTAATGAACCTTCTAAATCCTTTAACGCCATACTGACAGCGGGGACTGACATATGTAATGTTTTGGCTGCTTTAGAGATCTGACCATTAATATGGATGGCTTTAAATATTGACAGTTGCTTGAGTGTGATTTTCATGGGCAAATTATTCTATGAATTCATCAATAGTATAACGAGTTGACAATATTACTCTGTAAACTTTTGGTATTATTTTTAGGAATTGCTAACGAGTTCAAGTTATTTGAAAAAGTCTTACCTTGTTAGCATAAACCCATCATTTATGATGGGTTTATCATATTTTATCAGCGAGACCTAGATCGATATAAGTGCAGATATTAACGCGAAATAAAAATTGGACTTAGAAATCGTAGCGCACGCCTAGGGTAAATACATTATCATCTTCTAATTCAATCGTCGGGCCTGTGTTAGCAACCCGATATTCACCTTCATAGGTGGCGTAGTGACCAAACACCATCGTTGACTTTGATAGACGGTAATCGGCACCGACTGTGAATGAGCTAATATCGACATCGGTCGCTTCCTTGTATTGTGCTGAAGAGACGTCATTATTTTTAAAATACTTACCAAAACCGGCCTTGTCCTTGCCGTATTCAGCTTTAAAGTTGATGCCACTCCAGTTATATATTGCGCTAACGAAGTAGGAATTACCTTCTTTATCACTATAGGTTTGGCTTTGGGTATTTTGTAATAAACCGCCTAGTTTAAGACTACCTATTTTGACTTGACCAACCCCGCGGTATGCGTCGACACCGCCAATGGTGTTATAAGCCGCTGCAACGTAATAACGTTGTTTTTTCAGCTTTTTGTCACCAGCGGTAACGCTTAATGCGTACTGACTTTCGCCAGAGTCATAATTGTTATCCACTAAATAGGTCGCATTTACACTGACTAAATCGGCAATTTGAGGAGAATAGTATGTGATTCCATCGGCTTTCCTGTCTTGCCCAGCAATCATTCTATTGTAGGCGGCATTGGTTAATGCAAATGCTTCAGCTGTGCCTTTTGAGGTTTTCATTACCGTATCATTTCGGCCAACAATGACAGTACCTAAACCACTTCTCACCCCTAAATAGGTGTTTCTTGGTTTAAATAAATCATCATCAGCTTCGTTGGTGGCAGCGTTAACTTGCACTTCAACATTATAAATAATCTCTATGTTTTCATATATTTTCTCACTGCCTTTTACCCCTAGGCGAGAAAAGTTATTTTCCAGCACAGTACCCGATTTTTGATTTTGTGTTGTTAAACCGTTATCAGACTCTGTTAGTGCCATTTCTAAGCGGCCATAGAACTGCGGTGACTCAGCGAATGCGGCAAAAGAGCTCGCTGATAGGATTGATACAACAGTGAGTGAAACTAGTGATTTTTTCATCTTCTTAATCATCTCTATTTTAAAGTAATATTATCAATTGGTTATATTGCTTTAGCTAATGAATAGATTCATTAATAAACCTCAATATCATCAATTTTGAGGAGGTTGCAGCGTATGTAAACCTGATATACATAATAGGATTGAATCATGGAGATAAATTCTAACTGGGTCACAAATGTTGTGGCTTTGTAGCGATTTAAGTTAATTTTAATTTGGTTTCATTAAAACTTAACCAAGTGCCAATGTTGACCAATGTCTAAGTTTTACTATCTCTTTATGAGTATTCTATCGTCCAACAAAGCAAGTTGTGAAAATGATAATTAGAGGTATGAACCAATGAAACTTAAATATTTAGCTTCGGCAGTGGCAGTGATGATGCTTACTTCTGGCAGCGTAATGGCAAAAAATGACTTAGCGTCTTTCCATACTGAAATGGGTGACTGTCAAAGCTGTCACGTTGCAGAAAAAATGAAAGACATCAAGAAAAGCATGACTGATAGCCAAACTCATGAGAACGCTCAGTGTCAGGACTGTCATGGTGGTTATGCTGATTTAGTTAACGATGAACTTGCGTTTGACCCTCATGCATCTCATTTAGGAGATATCAACTGTACTTCTTGTCATACCGCCCATGCTAAACCTGAGTTGACTTGTAATAACTGTCATAACTTTGAAATGGAAATGCCATTTGCCGATTCAAAAGCGAAGAAGAAGTGGGATGGTGATTGGAATCAAGACAAAATCCAACAAGCGATTGATAAAGGCCCTGTAGAAACGGTTGATGTGATTGTTGTTGGTGGCGGTAGTGCCGGTTTCAATGCAGCGATTTCAGCTAAATTGGCAGGTGCCAACGTTGTTTTATTTGAAAAAGCCCCTTATACCGGTGGTAACTCAATGCTTGCTGCAGGCGGTATTAATGCTGTCGGCACACCACAACAAAAAGCCAAAGGCATTGAAGACACTGTTGATTGGTATGCTGAAGATGCCATGAAAGGCGGTCGTTATCAAAATGACCCTAAACTTGTGCAAACTATGGCTGAAGAGTCTGCTGGCGCTGTAGCATGGCTTGAGTCTTTAGGTGCTGATATGTCAGAGCTTAAACGTTCAGGCGGCGCAAGAGCAGAGCGTACTCACGCACCTTCTGGTGGCGCGTCAATTGGTCCACACTTAATTGATACCTTGCGTAAAGCCGCAGTAGAACGTGATATTCCAGTTCGCGTTAACTCAAGAGTTGAAAAAATCGTCTTAAATGATGATCAATCAGTTGCTGGCGTGGTGGTTCACGGCCGTCATTCAGGCTACAACATGGTCGCTGCTGATTCTATTGTATTAGCGACAGGTGGTTATGGTATGAATAAGCAAATGGTTGCTTACTACCGCCCAACAATGAAAGACATGTCTAGTTCAAATAACGTTACAGCCACTGGTGATGGTGTGCTACTTGCTAAAGAAATTGGCGCTTCAATGACTGATATTGATTGGGTTCAAGCGCATCCTACAGTAGGTAAAGATAGCCGTATTTTGATTTCTGAAACCGTTCGCGGTGTTGGTGCAATTATGGTCAATACTGATGGCAACCGTTTCATTAATGAACTAACGACTCGTGACCGTGCATCAGATGCAATCTTAAAGCAAAAAGATCAATATGCTTGGTTAGTGTTCGATGAGCAATTGGTTGAGAAAAAGAAAATGGTACGTGGTTACGAACATTTAGGTATGTTAAGTAAAGCCAACACCATTGAAGAACTGGCAAAAATCACAGGAATGGCTGATTTACCGAAAACTGCAGCGGATTACAACAAGTATAAAGCAGCAGGTAAAGATGATGCATTCGGCCGCGCCAATATGCCATTAAGCTTAAGCACGCCGCCATACTACGCTGTAAAAGTAGCACCTGGTATTCACCATACTATGGGCGGGATCGCAATTGATACCGATACGAATATCTTGAACCTACAAAGCTGGAAAATGCCTGGTTTGTTTGCGGCTGGTGAGGTCACTGGTGGTGTTCATGGTTATAACCGTCTAGGCGGTAACGCAATCGCTGATACGGTAGTATTTGGTCGTAAAGCTGGTGAAAACGCCGCTAAGCATGCGCTAAAAACTAAATAACTCTTAGTTAAATTTCATCATTCCCTTATAAAGGCCAAGTCTCATCAACTTGGCCTTTTTTATTAATAAAGCCGCATTAATAAAATAAAGAGTCACTGTGCAGTTAACCAGATATAAAAAAGCCAAGTTATAATAACTTGGCTTTTCTTATTACCTTAGGGGATTAAAGGCAGATAACATCAAAAGTCACGTTTGGATTAACGTCAGCTTCATAGTCGATGCCAGCAATACCAAAACCAAACAGTTTTAAAAACTCTTCTTTGTATTCATTGTAATCAGTCAGTTCAGCAAGGTTTTCAGTGGTGACATCCGGCCATAAGTCACGGCAATGTTTTTGAATTTCTTCGCGTAACTCCCAATCATCTAAACGAAGACGATTTTCATCATCTGTTGGTGCCGCTTGACCATCAGCGCGATATAAACGCTCGCTGAACATACGGTAAATTTGGTCCATACAGCCTTCATGAACGCCTTCTTCACGCATTTTCTTAAATACCATCGCGATGTATAAAGGCATTACCGGGATAGCAGAGCTTGCTTGAGTGACAACACTCTTAAGCACAGCCACATTGGCAGAACCGCCTGTTTTGGCTAACTTTTCATTAAGGCTATGAGCCGCACGGTCTAAATCCATTTTGGCTTTACCTAATGCGCCATGCCAGTAGATAGGCCAAGTGATCTCGGTGCCAATATAGCTGTAGGCCACGGTTTTACAATTATCCGCTAATACACCCGCATCACTTAAGGCGCTCATCCATAATTCCCAATCTTGACCGCCCATCACTGTCACGGTATCAGCAATTTCTTGCTCTGTTGCTGGCTCTACCGAGGTTTCGATGATGGTGTTTTTGTTGGTGTCTACCGCAGTTGCGGTATAAGTTTCACCGATAGGCTTAAGGCTTGAGCGGATCACTTCACCGGTATCAGGCAATTTACGCACTGGAGAAGCTAAAGAGTAAACCACCATATCAATTTGACCTAAGTCTTGTTTGATAAGCTCAATGACTTTTTGTTTAGCTTCATGGCTAAATGCATCACAGTTAATGCTTTTTGAATATAAACCTTCAGCTTTAGCGAATTTATCAAAGTAGGCAGAGTTGTACCAACCGGCCGTACCTGGTTTGGTTTCTGTGCTTGGTTTTTCAAAGAAAACACCAATGGTGGCCGCATCACTACCGAACGCTGATGCAATACGAGAAGATAAGCCGTAGCCACTTGAAGAGCCAACCACTAAGACTTTTTTAGGGCCATTGGCAATTTTGCCTTTTGCTTTGGTTAACTCGATTTGTTCTTTGACGTTAGCTTCACAACCGATAGGATGAGTGGTTGTACAAATAAAGCCACGTGTTTTAGGTTTAATAATCATAATTTGGTTTCTTCCTTTAACAATCGCACTAGGATAAATAGTTAGGCGACGAATTGGCACTAGTTTTTATGTTTTTTGGCTAAATTACTCAGTGGTTGGAGCAGTTTAGCGTTTGGCTGTGAGTTGTGTTTGCTGCGATATTAAGCGGCGAGAGTATTCTTGTTGTGGGTGATTGAATAATTCTTCTGTGCTCGCTAGTTCAACTACGCTGCCATTTTTGAGCACCAGTACCTTGTCACTAAAATGACGTACAATGTTCAAATTGTGGGTCACAAAAATATACGATAGCCCCATTTCTTTTTGTAATTTTATCAGCAGATTAAGTATTTGAGAACGCACTGATAAATCTAATGAGGCAAGTGCTTCATCAGCGATAATGATTTTAGGGTTTAACATTAAAGCTCTAGCAACGGCTACACGTTGTTTTTGACCTTCAGAGACCATATGAGGATAGAAATTGGCATGTTCAGGTAGTAAGCCCACTTTTCTGAGTCTATCTGCCACCCGCACTTTTCGTTCCGCTGAATTCAATGTGGTGTTAAATCGTAATGGTTCTTCTAGTAGGCTACCAATGGTTAACCTCGGGTTTAATGAGGTGTTAGGGTCTTGAAAAATCATTCTAATTAAGCGGCTGCGCTGTTTGATATTTCGCGCCTCCAATGCTTCCCCTTCAAACAATATTTCTCCACCGCTGCGAGGCTCTGCGCCAACCAGTATTCGCGCTAAGGTACTTTTACCTGAGCTTACTTCACCGACAATAGCCAAGGTTTGTCCACGCTCAAGTTCAAATGATAGTGGTGACAGGGCTTGATTATATTGCGCTTTGAACCTTTTATAACCCGTAAAATAGCGTTTGCTTAGCTGGTTTACTTTAAGTAATGGAGTTGTCATCTTCTATCTCACTGTTATACGGGAAATGGCAGGCAAAATAGCGATCTTTTTCGTGGGCCAAACTGGGTTGGATAACACATGCTCTTTGGGCGTCAGGGCAGCGAGGACCCAGCCTGCACCCAGCAGGCAAATGCTGCAATGACGGCGAGGAACCTTGCAATGTTGGTAAATAGGCTTTGTGGCGTATTTGGCCTGCAAAGTCTGGCAGATTTTTGAATAATGCTTTGGTATAGGGGTGATAGGGTTGTTTGATTAATTCGTTAACGGGCCCCGACTCCATGATTTGTCCGCTGTATAAAATACTGATGCGATCGCACCATTTTGCTAAAGTTTCTAGTTCATGGCTGACTAGCAGTATAGAGACATTTTGAAGTTGGTTTAATTGAGCTAACAAACGAAATATTTGCGCTTGGGTACTTAATTCCATCGCATTGGTTGGTTCGTCGGCGATTAATAACTTAGGGTGGTTAGCTACTGCCATAGCAATCATTACCTTTTGGCAGGCACCTTCAGAAAGTTCCCAAGGGTAGCGCTTCATAATGGCTTTGGGCTTTTTAATTCCAACTTTATGAAGCCATTTTTGCGCGGTTAAATGAGTGTCTTTTGCTCTGCGCCAAAAAGGCACGGCTTTGTTTGGCGTGAGCGATTCAATTAACTGACTGCCGATAGTTTTTACCGGATCTAAACTGCCAGAAGGGTCTTGGAAAATCATGGTCATATCACTGCCCATTAAGCTGCGACGTTGCTTTTTAGTCATTTCCAATAAATTTTTGCCATCCCACATCATGCGATCGGCAATGATGCGCCAGTTTGGGCCTAAAACGCCTAGTACCGCTTTGGCTAATAAGCTACGCCCAGAACCTGATTCACCAACTAAGCCATGAATTTCACCCGGATTAATGGTTAAACTGACTTTCTCAAGTACCTTCACTGTGCCTTGTGGGGTATCGAGTTCGATAGTGAGATTTCTGACATCAAGTAATGGCATGGGCTAGTTTCTTATCGGCGCGAGCGCCGAGCGTAATCCGTCACCCACCAAATTAATGGATAACACAGTAAATAGGATCGCCAAACCTGGAATGGTAATCGACCAAGGCGCAATTAATTGGCTGTTTAACCCTTGAAAAATCATCGCTCCCCACTCTGAGCTAGGGGCTTGTGCTCCAAGATTGAGAAAGCCTAAGGCGGCAATGTCTAATATCGCCACCGATATGGCAATGGTCGTTTGAATAATAACCACTTCCCAGACGTTTGGCATGATGACATACCAAAAGATTTGTATTTGACTGGCGCCATCAAGTTTAGCGGCAATAACGTATTCTTTTTGTAGCTCTTCATGTACTGCTTGGTGAATTGCCCGCACAAATTGCGGCGTTAAGGCTAAGCCTACTGCCCAAAATACATTGATTAACCCCGGACCGGTCACTGCGACAACCAAAATGGCGAGCAATAATGACGGAATTGATAATAAGGCATCGAGCAAATGACCTAAAATACTTGATTTTAACCCACGCATCATTCCTGAAAGGGAGCCAATAATAAAGCCGACGATTAAGGCGCAAAGCACCACAATTAATGACATGCCGAACGTTAATCTAACCCCATGCAATAAGCGGCTGAATAAGTCTCGGCCTAAATCATCGGTACCTAAAAAATGCGAAACATGTCCAAGGGCGTCCCATGATGGCGGTAATAATATGGCATCAGGATTTTGCATTTCTGGTGGGTAAGGAGCGAGTAGCGGCCCCAATACAACCAGTAGTAATAAAAATATTACCGCCCAAAGGCCTGCGACAGCAAATGGGTTACTAGCAAATGCTTTCCACAATTGCATCATAGGTGAAGCTATGTGTTCATCCTGATATATTTTAATTGCTGGCATACAGTTCTTTCCTATTAATAGGGTTAATAGTGGTATGCACTAAATCAATCATAATACTTAAAAAGATAATCAGCAAAGAGACTGAAAGGATCCCTGCTTGAATCACGGTGTAATCTCGCTGATATATTCCTGCAATAAGCCATGATCCCACCCCTGGCCATGCAAAAATCACCTCGACAATAATGCCGTAACTGGCAAACGAGCCAAGCATTAAGCCAAAGGCTTTAAGAACTGGGATAAGCGCGTTAGGTAAGGCGTGTTTCATTAAAATACTATAGGTATTAAGGCCACGGGCTTCAGCAGCGCGAATATAGGTTTGGGTCATAACCGTCATCATTGCTTGACGTGTGATACGTATAACGACAGTAAAAGGTAATACCGCTAAGGTTACCGCAGGTAAAATGATGTGTAATAAGGCATCTTTAAATGCTGAGATCCGATAGGCTTCATGTGATAGCAAAGTATCGATCAGCATAAAACCTGTGACGGGTTCAATTTCATATAATAAATTGATTTGTCCAGAGATCGGCAACCACTCTAGCTTTACCCCAAACCATAATGACAAGGTTAATCCGAGCCAGAATACAGGTATAGAGTAACCGGTTAAGGTTAGGGCTAAAATACTGCGCTGGACTGACTTGCTTTCACTTAATGAGGACAATACGCCAAGTGGCACTCCAAAAAATATCGCTATCGTCCCAGCAAATAATGACAATTCAAAAGAGGCTGGTAACACGTTACTGAGCTCTGTGGCGACACTTTGTTGTGAGTTAACCGAAATCCCTAAATTGCCTGATAATCGCTCGGTTAAATAAGCGATAAATTGACTAAGCTGGTTACTATCAAGCTTAAAGTCTGCAACGGTTTGTGCTTGTTGCTCACTGCTAGGGAACTGTATCCCAGTTAAGGCGTAGCTTTTTTCAACTGGAAACATACCGGTGGCAAAAAACAGTACCGCAATCATAACCAATGAAGTGGCAAAAAATAAATTAATTCGTCTTAGAAAATAACGCCACATTAAGGTTTTTTCTCCGCAGTTTTTAGTTCGATATTAGAGAAAGCCATTCCACCATAGGGGTTAACATCTTTAGTTGATACTGAAATGTTTTTTAGGATCAATTTTTGTCCATGGGCAATATTAACCAAGGGAACTTGCTGATGAATGAGCTGTTCAGCTTGCTGATATAGCGCCTTTCTTGTGGTTTTTATTGGCGTAGCTTTAGCTTGTGCAAGTATTGCGTCCAATTCAGCTGAACACCATTTAGAACGGTTATTATTTGATTCTAGGGCTGAGCAACTGAGTAGTGGGGTAAAGAAATTATCAGGATCGGTATTGTCAGCATTCCAACCAATTAATACTGAATCATAATCTTGGCTAATTAATTTTTGCGTAAACACGCTCCAGTCATAACTGACAATATTCACTTTAACCCCAATGTTGGCTAAGTCGGCCTGAATCAGCTCTGCGGTCTTGAGGGCGTTTGGATTATAAATTCGCACCACTGGCATCGCCCAAATATCAAAGGTTAAGTTATTAACCCCTGATTCTTCTAACAGCCTTTTAGCTTTCTCAGGATCAAAATCATTAGGGTCGGATGAGTCTGAATAAGCCCATGATCCTGGCGGCAGCATTCCGGTCGCTTCTACAGCGGTGTCATGGTAAACAACATTAAGGATATTTTTCTTATCAATGGCATGGGCAAGGGCAAGTCGAACTCGCACATCGTCTAGAGGAGGCTTTTGAGTGTTAAATGCCCAAAAACCGACGTTTAACCCCGGTTTAGTGTTAACTTTTAAGTGTTTATGCTGTTTAATTACTGCAAGTTCATTTGCCTTTGGCAGGGCAGACACATGGCAATCTTTAGTGATGATTTTAGCCAGTCTAGACTCACTTTTAGGTGTGATATCAAAAACTAACAGGTCAATTTTAGCCGCTTTACCCCAATATGCGGTATTGCGTTTATAGCGAATAAAATCATTTTTGACATAATCTGCGAGGTAAAAAGGCCCTGTGCCGATGGCGAAGTAATCGATATTTTCAGGGGTACCTGCCTGCCATTGTTGCTCGCCATATTCGGCAGAAAGAATAACGGCAAAATCAGTGGCCAAATTAGCTAAAAATGATGCATCAGGTTGGGTTAAGTGGAATACCACTTCATAATCGTTTACTTTTTCGACTCGACTCACTAAGTTGGAAAAATCAATACTTTGGAAAAATGGATAGCCAGTTCTGCTCACTGAGTGAAAAGGATGCGCGGGATTAATGATGCGATTAAATGAGAATAGTACATCATCGGCATTAAAATTTCTTGAAGGTTTGAACAAATTATTGTGCTGGAACTGTACGCCTTTACGCAACACAAAGTGATAACGTAAGCCATCATCGGATATGCGCCACTGGGTTGCCAGCGCAGCCATAAAATCAGATGAGTCATTGTTATAGTCAATTAGGCGGTTGTATAACTGATTAGAACTGGCATCAATAGTGGTACCAGAAGTGACCAATTGCGGATTAAAGGTTTCAGGATTGCCCTCAGAGCAATACACAATACCTGATGGGACATTGAGTTCACCACAACCTGTTACTAAAAAACTTAGCAAGCAGAGTAATGCAGCAGGTTTAAAGCGTTTTAATGTCTCACGCATTTTTTCATCATATTATTTAGGTACTGAATAAGTATTTTAGCAGTGTTAATAACTTAGGAGCAAATATCCTATTAAGACTTTTCAAGTAAATTATACTTTTTCAAAATGCCCCGCAGTTGGTGGTAGCTTAAACCTAATATTTCAGCGGTTTTCTTTTGATTATATTGGCTTTGGGCTAAGGCACTTTTTAGCAGGTTAATCTCATAGTTTTCAGTATGCTCTTTAAAGTCTAATGGGAAGCGAATATCTCTGTCTGTTGCACTGGTGCTAACTGATGATGCTTCATATTCAGTGGAGTCATCGGTTACTGGAACCGCGACTGAAGTATCGGGAGCTTGATGCTCTGTTTGCTGCCTTTCACGAGTTTTGATTCTTGATGTTGGTCGATAAGGAGAGGCAAAAGGATCGACAATAATGTGGTCAATTTCTTCACCTTCAGATCCTCGACGATAGACGCTGCGTTCGACCACGTTTTTAAGTTCGCGGATATTACCTGGCCAGCGATATGACATGAGTTGCTCTATAGCTACTGGACTAAAACCGCCAAAATAATCTAAATTCAGTTGCCTTGCCATGCTCACGGCAAAATGCTCTGCTAAAGGCATAATGTCTTCTGTGCGGCTACGAAGGGGCGGTAGGGTGATAACATCAAAGGCTAACCTATCCAGTAAATCAGCCCTAAATTCACCATTTTCAGCTAATGAAGGTAAGTCCTCATTGGCAGCACAAATTAACCTTACATTGGTATTAACTGTTTTACTGCCACCCACTCGTTCGAATTCACCGTATTCGATGACACGTAACAGTTTCTCTTGAATTAATCCTGAGGTATTGGCCAGCTCATCTAAAAATAAGGTGCCTTCATCGGCGCGTTCGAAGCGACCTTCATGTTTGCCTTTCGCGCCCGTAAACGCACCAGACTCGTGGCCAAACAGTTCGCTTTCAAGTAATGATTCACTTAATGAAGAGCAGTTTAATTTAATAAACTCTTTATCCCAACGGCCTGATAAATAGTGTAACCGCTCGGCGATCAATTCTTTACCTGTGCCGCGTTCACCAATAATTAATACCGGCTTAGAAAGTGGGGCAACTTTAGAAACATGTTCTAATACCTCTAACAAAGCATTAGATTGTCCGATAAGATTGTCTTGCTCAAATTGTTTAGTCACTGTAATTTTTAGTCTATTACGCTAACAAGTGGTGAAAATCATAATAGTGGGCTGCGGCATTAAAAGAAAGAAAAAGTTAATATTTTGGTTATAGTCTTGAATTATATAGTTTTTTAAAAGTTGGCACAACTCGTGAATAGTAAACTTCGACATTAACAATATTTTTGAGGGACACATTATGGGAATCTTCTCACGCTTTGCAGATATCATTAATTCGAACATCAGTGCTTTACTTGATAAAGCTGAAGATCCAGAAAAAATGGTACGCCTGATCATTCAGGAAATGGAAGACACGTTAGTTGAAGTACGCTCTACTTCTGCAAAAGTATTAGCAGAAAAGAAAGAATTACTAAGACGCATTAGCCGAGTTCAAGAACAAGTGATTGATTGGCAAGCTAAAGCTGAATTAGCTTTATCGAAAGATAGAGAAGACTTAGCAAAAGCTGCGCTAATTGAAAAACAAAAAACGGTTTCATTATTAGAAACCCTTGAGATGGAACTTCAAGTAGTAGAAGAGCACATTGCTCGTCTTAAACATGAAGTTGAACAGTTACAAGAAAAACTGAATGATGCCAGAGCACGCCAAAAAACCATTATTATGCGCAAGCAAACTGCCACTTCACGTTTAGAAGTTAAAAAGCAGCTTGATTCAAGTAAAATTGATGATGCGATGGTGAAGTTTGAGCAATATGAGCGTCGCGTTGAAGGTTTAGAGTCACAAGTTGAAGCTTATGATATTGGTAAAAAGGGTAGCCTTGCTGATGAGTTTGCGGCACTTGAAGCTGAAGATTCAGTCAATGACGAACTTGAAGCGTTAAAAGCGAAAGTGAAAGCTAAATCGCAACCTAAATCAAAAACTAAATCAGACAAGTAAACTTTTTCAGAGGTGAGTTATGGATATGGATCTTCTTATTGCCCCAATCATTATATTTTTAGTCATTGTGGCACCTATTTGGTTGATTCTTCATTATCGCAGTAAGCGACAAGTGAGTCAGGGGCTCACTGAAGAAGAGTTTACACAATTGAATGAATTAATTGCCCAAGCTGAAAAAATGGGCCGACGTATTGAAACATTGGAAGCTATTTTAGATACAGAAGCGCCAGAATGGAGGGGGAAAGATGAGCACAGCTAACGGTCGCACATTATACCGCATCCCATCATCAGGCAAAATTTCAGGGGTATGTGCAGGGATTGCAGACTTTTTTAATCTTGAAACCTGGTTAGTCAGAGTGGTCGTAGTCTCAATATTTTTATTGGGTGGTTCTGGGCCTGTGTTTATTATCTATGTCGCCTTATGGATGATATTAGATATTAAGCCTGAAGATACGACACATGCCAAAGGCCACAAAGATATTGAAGTGAAGAAAAAGGTTTGGCAGGCAGGAGAACCAGCAAAACGTGCCTTACATGATGTAAATAGTCAGTTTTATGCACTTGAAATTAAGTTGCAACGACTTGAGCGCCATGTCACTTCAGATAATTTTGATTTGAAAAGAGAAATTAACAATCTTTAACTCGATTCAGATGACTATCTTCATATAATTCCAATGGGCGGTTTACCGCCCTTGTGTTTTTCTAGCAAAGACTTGATTATCAGTACTTGAAAATATTTTTCATCCCTATTTTGCTTATTCCTTAATTTGAGATTAACTATGAGCTTTATTGATCGTTCAATTAATAAAATTTCCCAAAAAACTCATCAATTAGTTCATCGCTCAACCGATCGGCATGTTCGCTTAGCCGTGACGGGTTTGTCTGGGGCGGGTAAAACAGCCTTTATTACCGGACTGGTTAATCAAATGCTCCATGCGGGGCTGCAATCAGAAAAAAGCCAAACCCAAAACCCATTGCCTTTGTGGCAAGTGTGCCGTGAAAATCGCTTAATTGGCATTAAACGCGCCATGCAACCTGATTTAGCCATTGCCAGTTTTGACTATAAAGGAGCGATGACATCATTAACCCAGTTGCCTGCAACTTGGCCTGCATCAACCCGTAATATCTCTGAGTTAAGGCTAGCGATTAAATATCGTCCTCAAAAGGGCATATTGGCAAAACTTGCTGATACTGCCACCTTGTATGTGGATATTGTTGATTACCCAGGTGAGTGGTTATTGGATTTACCAATGATGAAGCAAAACTTCATCCAGTGGTGTGAGTCACAAATTGACGTTAAGCACCGATTAGCTGCCTCAAGCTATTATCCGCAGTTTGTTAGTGTATTAGCTAACATCAATTTATCAGAAACTGCTGATGAGCATAAGTTAAAGCAGATTGCAGACTTGTACCAAACATTACTGGTCGACTTGGTTAACAACCAAGGCTTTTATCTTGCACAGCCTGGTCGAATGCTATTACCTGGAGAGTTTGCCGATACCCCTTTATTGGCCTTTTTCCCACTCATAAATCTCAGTAATGATGAATTAGCCAATTTAGAAAACGCTGCGGACTCTAGCTATTACCAAGTGCTAAAGCGTCGCTATGAAGAGTATGTTTCAGTGGTGGTTAAGCCGTTTTATCGGGATTATTTTGCTAGTTTTGATCGTCAATTGGTGCTGGTGGATTGCTTTAATGGCCTAAACAGCGGTAAAGCACAATTTGAGGATATGGGTAATGCACTCAATAGTATTGTCGAAAGCTTTCATTTTGGACAATCGAGTTTATTAAGGCGTTTGTTCTCACCTAAAATTGATAAGTTACTGTTTGCCGCCAGTAAGGTTGACAGGGTTACTCGTGATCAACAGAGCCATGTATTAAGTTTATTGACCGATATGCTAAAACACAGTCAGCACTTTGCTAACTATGAAGGCTGCGAAGTCGAAACGATGGCCATTAGCGCCATCAAAGCCACACAGCATGGCATGGTATCAACAACCAGTGGCGAGCAAGAAGTGGTCAGAGGCATAGATAAAAAGCAGCAAATGCTCACCATATTTCCAGGCGAAGTGCCTCAGCGGTTACCCCAAGATAGCTTTTGGGACAAGCAAGGCTTTAATTTCGTGTCTTTTAACCCGCCTCGATTACCACAATCATCGATGTCCGACCCTCGTTTTGAGCATATTCGCTTAGATCATCTTTTACAGTTTTTGCTGGGGGATAAGTTGCAATAATATGAGTAACAATAATAGCAAGAGAACAGAGTTTGAAGACGCTCAACTTAAGCAGCAGCAAGTGTTTGATACTGAAACGCTTGATTCGGGTAAGGATCAAGACGTTAAAGGGTCACAATCATTTACCGATGTCGAGTTTATTTGTGAAACTAATTTAGCAAAACTCCCTGAAACCATCGATGAACTCGAGTCCATCGATAAGCTCGGCGCTAAGCCTAAAAAAATCTCAATGCTTGCCAAGTTATCATTGTTAGCTTTGATACTGGTGGTTATCGTTCAAACCATACAAGGGCTGCAAACTGCCTACCTGCAAAGCCCGTGGCTATTTGGTTTTTACGTGACAGTGGCGGGGATCATCATGGCGTGGGCTGGGGCAATAACCCTGTCAGAGTGGAAAAAACTGATAAAGCTTAAACATGTGGCCGATACCCAAGCCACAGGCGAGCGTTTAGCGTTAAGTATGCAGCGCGGTGAAGCCAGTAAGTTCATCAGCCCCTTATTGCAAAAATACCCAGATACCGAAGGTAAAAAGCAATACTTAGCCATTAATAGCGTTGAACATAATGACGCTGAAATGGTGATGCTATTTGATGAATTAGTTTTGTCTGAACGCGATGAAAAAGCCAAAAAAATTGTAAGTCGCTTTGCGGCGGAGTCGGCACTACTGTTAGCGGCGAGTCCTTTAGCAGTATTAGATATGGCGATTATTTTATGGCGTAATCAGCGCATGGTTAATGTTATTGCAGATGTATATGGTATTGAATTAGGCTATTGGAGCCGGATTAAACTGATAAAAAGTATCGTACTAAATATTGTTTATGCTGGCACCACTGAAGTGGTAACAGATTTAGGCACCCAGTTATTATCGGTTGAAATGACCGGAAAGTTATCAGCACGTTTAGCCCAAGGTTTAGGCGGAGGTTTATTAACTGCGCGACTTGGTTATCAAGCCATGAGCTTATGTCGGCCGCTAAGTTTTAAAGCGCAAAATCGCCCTAAATTGAGCCAAGTGCATCAGCAGTTGTTAGGCGAACTAAAAAGCTTTTCTGCGAGTGTAATGAAAACAAATAAAAATAAGCAAAAACAAACAGTAGAAAAATAATCTTACTTATTTTTTGCAAAAAATAAATTGTTTACTACAGTTTTATGTTAGCGATAAATGCCCTGTTTTTAATAGATCATTTTCTTGTTGAATAGGGTGTAACGCTGACAAATACCGACCATGGATAGGGAAGTTGGTCGGGTTATTAAATAGGACTTTAAGGAGTTAACAATGAAACATCCATTACTCATGGGCGTCATGCTCACCTGCGCGTTATCAGCAGCAAGTATCAGTTTGGCTGTCGCCAAAGACACCACTAAACCAGCAGCACTCACTTCAGCTGAAATGTCTAAAACCACAGCCGTGAAAAGTAGCAATACAAAGATGGCTAAGGTGAATATTAATAAAGCGACAGCAGAGCAGTTACAAGCCCTCAATGGTGTTGGTGAAGCCAAGGCAAAAGCCATTGTGGAATATCGAAATAAATATGGTAAGTTCAAAAATGTCCAGCAATTAACCCAAGTTGCCGGTATAGGTGAAAAGCTGGTTGAGAAAAATGCTAAAGCGATAAGTTTGTAATTTATCAATTGACGACTTGGTATTAAAAAAGGGAGCTTTCGCTCCCTTTTTCAGTTTACAGATTCAATGGATGGTTACTGAGCGGTAAGTTGCTGACCGTTGACTTCAAAAGAATCTTCACCCATTAAATATAAGTAGGTTGGCATGATATCTTGTGCGGTTTTTAATGTTTGTGGATCTTCACCTGGGTAAGCTTTTGCGCGCATTTCAGTGCGGGTTGCACCAGGGTTAATACTATTTACACGCAGGCTAGTGCCTTCACATTCATGGGCAAGTACTTGCATCATGCCCTCAGTCGCAAATTTAGAGAACGCATAAGGTCCCCAATAAGCTCGTCCTTGACGACCAACACCGCTAGAAGTGAAGATAATAGATGCTGATGGTGCGCTGCGCATTATCGGTAATAAGGCTTTAGTTAAGATTACTTGGGCGGTGACGTTCACTTTCATTACATCTTCAAGTGATTCAAGGTCGATATGTTCAAACGGCCCTAATGCGCCAAGTAAACTGGCATTATGCAGTAATCCATCTAAATGACCGAATTGCTCAGCGATAGTTTCGGCCATATCTTGATAGTTTTGCTCTGTGGCACCTTTTAAATCTAATGGCACAATAGCAGGTTTGGGATAACCAGCTTGTACTATTTCATCATAAACCGTTTCAAGTTTTTTAACTGTTTTACCTAGCAAAATAACGGTCGCGCCGTGTTTTGCGTAGTTTATCGCCGCAGTGCGACCAATACCTGCGCCAGCGCCGGTAACCAGGATTGTTTTATTTTTTAGTAAATCTTTTTTAGCTTGGTATTCCAACATGATTCAATTTTTCCTTGGACTGTAAAAGCATGTCAAATCTCGTTTCGAACAAAAGGTAAACGAACGTTTTAAACAATTGACTTATATTTGTTAGTGAATAGTATGTTTCTTTGTAACAAATTTGTGGCTAACTCTATAATTTTACGTTAACTTGAGATGAGTTAAGGGCAAAAATATGTCCTTATGGTCATGCGTTTACGCTATTGTGACCAATTTTTGGGGAAATTAAAATTATTACAACAAGATTTGGGGAAAAAAGATGAAAAGACTCATATTGGGTGTTGCTATTGCATCTGCTCTTGGGCTTAGCGGCTGTAGTGAAGATAGTTCTAACGAAGCAAAAGATAATGTAGAAACGCTAATTCCATTCTCTCAAGTGGTATTTGACCCTGCTGCAGGTGATGTGCCATTACCAAATGACCTTTTATTTAACGGAACACTTGATGGAACGCTAGCTATACCAGGTGAAGACGGTATTGATTATGTTGATCCATCGCTTGCTTTGGGGGCATTAGATGGCTGGTCAACTTCATCACCAATTTCGCTTAGTGTTGATTTAGCAACAGACTCTGATGGTGCAATGCTCACCCTTGATGAAGCCTCTGTTTCTCAACCTGGTGCAGTAAGATTATTTGAAGCCACTGTTGGCGGCGCTTTATCATCTGATCCTGAATGTAGCGATGCGCCCTCTGTATCAGCATGTAAAGTGGGTGATGAACTGCAATTTGGTGTTGATTTTGTGGCATTAGCTTCAGGTAATAAAATTGCAATCGTGCCTTTAAAACCGCTTAAAGCTAATCAATCTTATATTTACGCTACCACCACATTAGTTCAAGACTCTGCAGGCCGCGCCGTTGAACCATCGAGCACATATAATTTATTAAAACTAGATATCGACACTAAGCCTCTTGAAACACCTGACCAATTATTCCTTCAAGGTTTAGTTAATAGTTATGAAAAGGGCTTAGCAGCAGAGCATGGTGTTGATGCTGAAACTATTTCATATTCTGGTTTGTTTACCACCCAATCGGTTGCAGATGTATATGAAACCAGTAAATTATTGATGGCATCAAGCGATCCGTATAAACCTTCTTTTGTTCAACCGCCAATGCCTATGGATAATGGGTTTGGTGGCACGGTGACCGTTGCCCAAGCTGCGGGTTTAACTCCGGCAGATGGACTTGCCTATGTGGTTTCTGACATCGCTGAAATCTATACCGCTGTAGTACGTTTACCATTTTATGGTGATTGTTCATCTGCAAGTTGTGTTATTCCAATTGTAGATGGTGCGCCTACGGCGCCAAATGGTCGCTGGTTCGCACAAGGCGATAGCCCTGTATCGGTTTTATTAGCGCTTCAGGCTGGAACCATGAGCCAAGCTAACTTTGGCCAACAAGCTGTTGCGCAAGGTGTTGACCCAGCGGCGGCATTGCAAAATCCAGCATTAATGGCTGGTAAAACGTGGCTGTTAGATGCTGATGCAGACGGTAATAGGGCAGCTGCTGATCCTTCAAAGCATTTAACCAAGTTTAATCCAATTCCAAAAATCATGGGTTATGAAGATGTCACGGTTCAAATTACTCTGCCAAATGCCGCTAAGTTAGCTGCATTTAGCGCACAAGCAGGGTTACCATTTGTAGCACCAACTAACGGCTGGCCAACAACAATGGCATTGCATGGTTTAGGTGGCACTAAGCAAATGGCCTTAGCTTATGCGGGCACATACGCAGCAGCTGGTATTGCGACGATTGCCATTGATATGCCACTGCATGGCGATCGCTCGTATGATGCTGATGGCGATGGCATCTACGATATTTCAGCCACTAGTGATTTATTTGGCCCACAATATGCGAAAGGTAATCCGCTCGTGTTTGTTAACGTAGCCAGTACATTAACGGTGCGTGATAATTTCCGCCAAGCAACCATGGATCATTTAGGTCTACGTTTGTTATTAACGGGTATGTATTCGCAAATAGCGCAGACACCAGGTGCTACTCAAGTATTTGATATCAGCAAAATCAGTGCTCAAGGTTTAAGTTTAGGTGGCATTGTTGGTACTACTGTTTCAACTTACGCATCAACAGGTTTAGTCAACCCTACTGACGGCAGTGCATTGCCAAATGCTTATGCTATTAATGCCGCATCTTTGGTTGCTCCTTCTGGTGGCTTAGCCGGTTCATTTGCCGGTTCTGCGACTTTTGGTCCGGTATTATTTGATACTGTTACAGCAAGTGCCGATTTCATGGCATTAGTTGATGAAGCTAATGTGGGTGGCTATGAGCCTGGAACGCCTGAGTACGCAGCGCTTGTTCAAGCGGTATATGCTGAGTTTATTCCCACCTTTGCCTTTGCAGTGCAAACGGCGGTTGATTCAGCAGATCCAATTAACCATGCGTCAATGTTAGCTGATACACAACTACCTGTTCATTTAATTGAAGTTGTAGGTGATGGTGCGGGTAACTTATCTGACCGAGTATTACCTAATCAGGTTGAAGGCTTCCCATTATCAGGAACAGAGCCGTTAATTGCAGCGATGGGCTTAGATTGTGTAAGTTCAAATAATGCAGGTTCTGGTGCCGTTCGCTTTAGTAAAGGTCATCACAGTTCAATAGTAAGCCCAGCTGAAATTGATGGTGTGACTGACGGTATGGCTGGCGTAGCAACAGTAGAAATGCAGACACAAGTTGCTGGTTTTGCTAAGTCAGCAGGTCAAGGTGAGGCTTATATTTTGGTTAATAACGACGAAGTGCTTCAAGAATGTAACTAAGCTGAATTAATTTATTCTTTTGATTAAAAACCCAGCAACTGCTGGGTTTTTTATTGTCTACAGTGCTTAACTTCCTGCTAAGATAACCCTAATTATCTTTTTCCATCTGGAGTGAATTTTGGAGTTTTTATCAGAGTACGGCATGTTTCTAGCGAAAGCCGTCACGATTGTTGTAGCAATTCTTGCCGTTGTTATTGTTGTTCTAGCAAGCAGTATTAAACATAAAACTGAAAAGGGTGAGTTAAAGCTTACAGATGTTACTGATGAGCTTAAGGAACTTGAGAAAGAATTAAAGCAAGAGCTGCTGTCTAAAAAGCAATTTAAAGCTTATGAGAAAAAACTAAAAGCTGATGAAAAAGCAGCTGAAAAAGAAGACACGCCAAAATCAAAAGTGTTTGTTATCGATTTTAAAGGCAGTATTGATGCCGGTGAAGTGGCATCGTTAAGAGAAGAAATTACTGCTGTATTAACCGTTGCTGATGAAAACGATCAAGTGTTAGTGAATGTCGAAAGTGGCGGCGGCATGGTTCATGGTTATGGTTTGGCTTCAAGTCAGCTTGACCGATTGAAGCAAGCCAATATCCCGCTAACTATCTGTATTGATAAAGTGGCAGCCAGTGGCGGTTATATGATGGCCTGTGTGGCGAATAAAATTGTTGCCGCGCCATTTGCGATTGTGGGTTCTATTGGTGTTGTTGCACAGCTGCCAAACTTTAGTCGTTTACTTAAAAAACACGATATTGATTATGAGCAACACACTGCGGGTAACTTTAAACGTACATTAACGGTATTTGGTGAAAATACCGATGAAGGTCGTGAAAAGTTCCAAGAAGAACTTGAAGAAACTCACGTGTTATTTAAACAGTTTGTTAGCAAGTATCGCCCTGAAATGGATATAGAAAAAGTCGCTACCGGTGAGCATTGGTACGGCCAACAAGCCATTGAATTAGGCTTAGTTGATGCTATTTCTACCAGTGATGATGTGGTGCTTGAGTTAGCCAAAAAACACCAAGTCATTAAAATTAAATATCAAATGAAGAAGAAATTGGCTGATAAAATTGCCCATGGCGCTTCTTTATCGGTTGATAGTGTACTAAACCGTTTGATGGAGCGTGATAACGCTGTTAAATAAGCTATTTAGAGTAGGGTATCGATGCAAAGAGAATTAGGCTATAAGGCAAATATGATGGTAGGGGATCAATGTTACCCTGCCTTCGAGCTACGTAATTTGCTTAACTTTATTGAACTGCATCTTGGCGACTCTGTTGCTGCTGATATCTATCTAAAAATTGGCTTAGGGCCCCAAGAACTCATCGCCATGCAGTTTGTTTATGTATGGCAGGTTGAGTATGCCATGGAAGTGTTAAGAACGACCTCACCAGACCCTGAAATTGGCGCTCGATTGGGCGCCAGTTATCAAATTGCCAGTCTTGATGTACTACTGCCTTTCTTTGATAAATTTACCACCTTAAATCAATGCCTGCTGTTTGTTATCAAAAATCCCGATTTAGCGGGTAGCTTTGCTGATACCGTTATCCGTTTTGATGAGACTACATTATGGGTAAGGTGGCTTAATACTGGAAAAGTTGACGCCCAAAAGTTTGCTTTTCAATTTCAGCACAGTGTTTGCGCGTTATTAGGTGCAGCAAGGCAGTTAGTGGCTTCAACTGTGGTTATTGATGAAATTCATATGGCAGAGCCTCAATGTAACACTGAGTTTTTAAGTGCAGAAACCGGCGCTAAAATTGTGTTTGATTGTGATTTCTATGAGTGGGGTATTGATATCGCTATACTCAATACACCGCTAAGTTATCAATTTGACCACCTTGCCTTAGCCGCTTCGGTGCCAGATGGGGTGTCATTTATTGAGCCGCTGCTGACAGATATTCGCCTATGCATGCCTAAGCCACCCAAGCTTGAACAATTGGCAGAAAAACACCATATGAGCGCCCGAAGTTTACGCCGAAAATTATCGGCTGCGGGAACCAGTTATCAAAAGCTGGTGGATCAAGTGCGCTGCCAAGCAGCGATAAATTTAATTTTAGCAAATGAGTTGAGTGCAGAAGACATATCTGAAGTGCTCGGTTATGGCGATGTTAGCCATTTCAGACAAAGCTTTAAGCATTGGCTTGGCTATCCACCCGGTCACTTCTTAAAGCTTAATCTTGTCAGTTAACAGTCTTTAGTTTTCCTATTTCATTGCTTAATCATTCATTATTTAACGGTGCACTCTGCTACAGCTAATTTAACTGCACGTTGCAATGGTGATAGCCATGTCATCAATCCAGCGTTTAATTAAATCAGCGCCTTCAATGTGGGTCATTTCTCGGCCAATGGGCGGCATTCTATCTTTAGGGCTTAACAGTGTTTGTCGATAATGCACAATAGAGCGCTCGCCATTGCCAGGAACAATGTCATAAGCAAGCCCATTAGGGCCGCCATCCCAACCTGGTGGCTGCTTACAAACGCCATACTCAAATGAAGTATGATCAATATGATACTCAAGTCTGAGGCCTGAAATGCTGGCAAAGCCCTCTGCGCTATGACAATGGGCGCAATTCACATCGAGGTAGCCTTTAGCGCGGCTGGTTAATTCTGCTGTTTCATCATTAATGGCAAAAGATTGTGCAACGCTGTTAAGCGCGGGTAAGTTTATTAACTGGCCTTGCTGTGCCCACTGAGTCAGTTGATTAATGGGGGTGTTGTTACTGTCTGTTATTTGGCGGTTTAATAAATGGGCTTTAAGTCCAATAGGCTTTATGTTGCTGCTTCCTTGCTCATTAACTTGATGGCAAATTTTACATTCAGCTTTGCTGGGGATGTGATAATCAAAACTAATCGATTCGCCCTGATTATTCATGGTGTGGGCCACATTCGCGCCAGCGATAACAAGTTTAGCTTGGCCTTGAAGCCATTGGTAGGCTAATGCTGTCCAGCCCGTTTCTCGATGGATTAATAGCCGTGTTTCGATTAATTTCTCATTATCTGCGCCACTGTTTTGGGTATCAAAAGGTAACGCAAAGCTTTTAACTAATACACTACCAACGGGTAATTCGAATTGGCTTTGGGCTTGAAAGCTGATTGCTTGATCATCAGGTAAAAAAATGAACCGATATTTACTGGCGTAATTGGAAAATAACTCAGTAGATAGTTGGTAAAGCATACCAGGACTTCGTGGTGATTCAGTTGGTTTGCTTGGGTCGATAAACAAGCTGTAATCCGCTAGATTGTCACAATCTGCGCTCATTAATGCGGGCCAATTCACTTCGCTATTGTTTTGTAAACATAGCTCATCTGGCGCTGTCTCGGGATCCTCTGGTACTGCTACAGGTGGCGTTGGCGTTGGCGTATCAAGGATATTGTTATCGTTATTATTCTCTTTTGAGTCAGAGCCGCCGCAGGCTATTAGCGACAAACATAAACTAATAACAAGTATTTGATGGGCTTTAAAAACAAACATTGATGACATCCTTGTATGAATAGAATGTACGATGAAAAAGCCGAGTTTCCCCGGCTTATTTGGTTTGATATAACCCGTGTTTACATTACATGGGTTAAAGCTTACTTAGGAGCATGATGCTGCAGGTAATCGCTTAATCCACTCGTTGATGAGTGCAACACCTTCATCATGGGACAAGCTACGGCCAATTTCAGGCATACGATCGCCAGGTTCATTGGTTTCCATACGGAAATGTAAGATTGACTCTTCAGGATTACCCGGAACCACATCAAAACCTAAGCTGCCGCCGCCATAAGCAACAGGTGACTTACAAGTACCATGAGAAAATCCTGCATCTTCATCATAACTGCGCCAGTACTCAAGCTTTAAGCCTGTGTTAGAGGCATTACCTTCAGGTCGATGACAATGGGCACAGTTAATATCTAAGTAGCCTTTAGCAACGGCCATAAGCTCAGTATCCGACATAGAATCAATATTTGCTTCATCGCCATCTTGGAATTTTGGCACCATAGGGACAGTGTCTAATTCTGGCACGCCTTGTAAAATACCTGCCGCTTGCCATTTCGCGAGTTGATTCATTGCTCCATCAGCATATGGGTAAGTTTTATTAAGGTGACGAGCTTTAGGTCCAATGGGCATAAATACCGCATTACTGTCTTCATCGGCTTTAAATTGATGACATTGCTTACATTGATTCATGCTGGGTACGACGTAATCAAATGCCAATTCAGCGCCTTTGTGAGTAATGGTTTTTCCTTGAATCGCGCCCGCTTTAGCAATAACAGCATCGGATTTATCGGCTTTCCAAACATAAGGCAGCGCTGTCCAGCCAGTGTCACGATGGATCAGTAATCGTGTTTCAATTAAATCCTCGTTTGCAAATCCACGATTATTAGTGTTTGTTGGTAAAGCAAAGGTTTTACTGATCACGGTTCCCACAGGGAAGTCGAATGATTCATTTTCGCTGTAGTCGGCTTTAGTGCCATCAGGTAAATACACAAAGCGATATTTACTGGCATGATCGGTAAATAATGGCGTATTAAGATCATAAGGTAAGCCACCCGAGTTTGGTCCATCGGTTGGATTAGCCATATCTGCAAATAGATTATAATCAGACAGGTTAGGGCAGTTAGCTTTTAGTAGTGCATCCCAGCTGACATTATCACCACTGGCTTCACATAAGGCTAAATCACCATCGCCTTCAAGGCCGCCTTCACCTTCACCAATAGAGCCACCGCCACCGATTAAAGTGCCGCCATCACAACCTGCGGTATCATCATCAACACCACAGCCAAATATCTCATCACCAAAGGTAACGGTATGAACAGGTAGGCTCACTTGAGCGCAGTTCATTAAGTCCATTTGCGTTTTTTCATAAAGCACATCGGCAATACTGGCATCGGTATTATTATTGGCATATAAACGGCCAATACTTACCTCACCATTATTTTGCGCACACACGTTATCACTGCCATCGGCTGCAAAAGGTAACTCCTGTAAACCTAAATAGGCCGCGGTGCCGTTGTTAGAGAACATCTCACCTAAACCATCATATAAAATCCCCGGTAATGCGCCGTGGGTTAATACATAAGCGGTGATGATATCTTTAATTAAATAGCCTTTTGGCTTAGTGCCATAATCGCTTATCACGTTGTCATGAATGGAGATATTACGCGGTGTTGGACGCCAGCCATCATCAATAGCTTGGCCTGGTTGACCATAATTACCCACAAAAGTACTGATATCGGGCTCAGCAATAAAGAAGCTCGAAATAGTTAAGCCAACCGTGTCGTGGTTTGTAATTTCATTATTAAAAATTTCTACATCGTCAGTGGATAACACAATCACCCCAGTTCCGGGTGGCACAATATGTACCCCTGCTGGGTTTGATGATGCGTTAGCAAAGTTCAAGGTATTATTATCGTAAACCTTGTTATTAAAAATACGTACGCTTGAACCATATCTATGGTTATTAATCGGTAAATCGAAGACTAAAATACCGCCGGTATTACCCATGGCCTCGTTATCGTAAACGTCGGCATATTTAGAGTTTTCAATTTCAATGCCGGCGACGTTTTCTTTAGCGATATTGCGGCGCACTACAATATATTGGGATTGGCCAACGTAAATACCGGCATCAGCACTACCGCGAACATAGGTATCTTCAATAAGAATGTTTTCACACTCTACAGGATACAAACCATAAGCACCGTTGCCTTCATCAAGTTCGCCTTCCCAAATGGTTGCCAATCTTCTTAAAATAATGCCATTGGTATTTTTGAGTTTAATACCGTTATTTTTGGCTTCGTTAACGGATAAGTCTTGAATAATAATGTTCATGGCATTTTGAACAAAAATACCATCACCCGAATTGGCCTCAGAAAAATCCAACACGGTTTCATCTTGGCCGTAACCCATAATGGTAATATTTTTGGCAAAACTGCCGTCGCCGTCTACATCACCATCAAACAGTAAGGTTGATTCTATTTTGAAGTTACCTTTGGGTAATACGATAACGTCATTACTTTGGGCGTTGATTAATGCTTCTTGAATACTGATAGTGAGGTTATCACCCGCTTCGACCATGATGGCACCTTCAGGGAAGGTGGGACCGGTTTCTGCTGGTGGTTGAACAACGGGTGGGGTTTCGGTGATCTGTGAATCGTTATCATCTGAGCCGCAGCCCGCTAAACTGATTGTGACAGCTGTTGCTACAAGTGTAGGTACCAGCCAAGGCTTTGTCTTGTTGAACATAGCATCTCCTGCTTTTTATTATTTATGTCCTACTCCAGCGTTATACGCCCCAAAGGAGTGGATACGATTTATTCGTATGTTGTTCAACATGCCTTGGAGGACACTTGTTAATCAATGTGAAATCTGGCCACATTTATTTAACAAGTTTTTTTGATGTATCTTGCACAAGGAAGGATGATAAAAAAGGAGCAATAAAAAACGGCAGCTAGGCTGCCGTTTATGGGGAGAATAGAGTTAATTATGCTTTATAGCTAAGGTGTTGATGGAAGCCTACAGTTAAATCGATGTGCTCTTTATCAAAGTCGATGTCACTGATAAATTTACGCATCGCATCTTCAACTTGGTTCATAAAGCGGCCATAACCACCATCAGCAATATCACTATCACCCGCAACAATGACAAAGCGTATTGCTTCAGTAATGACATTTCCATCCCAATGACAGATAGGCTCAGCATCTGTGGCACTAGGGTCAAAACCGATCATTTGAAATTCAGCGGTACTTTGTAAATCTTCAAACTTACTATTACGTACTAAAGGTACTTTACCATTAGCAACCACGGCTAATTTATTCAGTTGTTTTGAGCGAGCAGCGTCAATAAATTTTTGGCAAACCTTTTGGTAACTATCGCTAAAATCATTGCGGTTTTCTGCAAGTAGCTGATTTTTAATTCGGCGACCAACAGGCATAGTGATCTGAACGTAAGAAAGTGCACTGACATCTTCTGGTAATGGGCAGTCACGATGCTGGTAGCGGCTATTAAGCGCTCTTAGCTTATAACCGTAGGTTTCTTTATGACCTTTATTTTTGGCAAATAGATCATAAGAAATATGCTGGTGATCGCGTATTTTGGTTGCCAGCTTCTGAGTGGGTAACTGTGGCATTAATGCCTCAGTAAACTCACGAATACGAGCATGAAAGTTTGCTGCTTTGCTGCGAATTTCATCACCCGTTGCTAAGAAGACCACTTTAAGTTTTTTAGCGCGATAATCAGGAATCATGTGTAAACGGTTTGCTTCATGATGCACCGGGTTATAGAAAAATCGTAACTGCTCTTGGGTTGAAAAACAGTAAACCTCATTATGAAAACGCACAACAGGGAGTTTATCTGTCGCAACAACATGGACATTATAAAGTTCAAATTTATCCGCGGTTTGAAAAACCAGCTTAGAAAACTCTTGGTAGCAGTTTTCTAACGTTTCATAATGAGCGATAAACTCATCGGTAAGTGGGAAACCAACGGTAATATATTGATTTTTTCTGGTCGTAGTAGGTAGGTAAACTTTCTTTTGCCGACTGATAGCCATGAGATTTCCTTGTAGTCATAAACAAAATACCAAACCTTATTGCTCAAAAACTGTCATTAAGGATTAGTATTTTAGAACGTTTGAACAAAGTTATTTGTGTATCATTCTAAATCCTAAACCTTAAAATAAAATTACTATTTTAGGCTTTTGTTCTCATTTTTGACTAAATGTTTTAACCTCTGTTACTTTTTTACTGCATCGATGATCCATGGACTCATCCATTGCGTAATTTTAGGCTGGGCATCCTCATTAGGGTGAATGCCATCTCGTTGCATTAAGTCAGGGTTAGGAGCGATTTCCAGCATAAAAAATGGGATCAGTTCAATATCATAATCACTGGCCAATTGATGATAAACATCATTAAACATTTTAGTATATCGAGGACCATAATTTGGCGGCACCATGATTTCAGTAAGTAACACATCGGCGCCACTTTGTTGAGATAACTCAATCATTTTTGTAAGATTTGATTTCAGCTGTTTTGGGGGGAACCCACGTAGACCATCATTACCACCAAGCTCAATAACAACAAGGTCAACAGGGCTCGAAGCCAGTAGATCTGGTAGTCTACGTAATCCGCCAGCTGTGGTTTCACCGCTGACAGAGCCATTAATAATTTGGTATTCGGGCAGGTCATTACGTAACAATTGTACCCAACCTTGCTCTTCCGACATGCCATAACCTGCACTTAGACTATCGCCAAGGATTAAAACCGTGGCAGCATAGCTAGGTGTCGATGTTAACAACGCGGATGTGACCAGTGTTGAAAACGACACTGCAGATACCACAACTAAGATGAAAGCCGCATTAAGCAGGCGTTTCGCCGGTAATAATAAGAAGGATCGTATGTCTACTAATTTTGCAAATAATTCCAGTGCCATTAATGTAACTAACCTCAATAAAACAGTGGTGACCCAAGAGGGGGAGCTCACTATCCTCAACGGCATTAATATGGATGTCAAGCAGGGAGACAGTATTGCTATTCTTGGGCCTTCTGGATCTGGCAAGTCAACCTTACTGGGTTTACTGGCTGCGCTTGATACGCCAACATCGGGTGAGATCTATCTTGATGGCCAAGCATTATCGGGCCTGAATGAAGAGCAAAAAGCCGCCTTGAGAAAACAAAAGGTCAGTTTTATTTTCCAATCTTTTATGTTGGTCGATACCCTTACCGCACTTGAAAATGTCATGCTGCCAGCGGAGCTTGCTGGTGTCAGCAATGCTAAAGAAAAGGCCCAAAGCATGCTGGGCAGAGTGGGGCTTTCCCATCGTTTGACCCATCTTCCTAAGCAATTATCGGGCGGCGAACAACAACGTGTGGCTATTGCTAGAGCCTTCATTTGCGAGCCTAAAGTGTTATTTGCTGATGAACCTACCGGAAATTTAGACAGTGTAAACGGCGATAAAATTGCTGATATGTTGTTTGCCTTAAACCAAGAAAGTGATACCACGCTGGTGTTAGTGACCCATGATCTTGAATTGGCTAAACGCTGCAAACGTCAACTGGTGATGGAAAATGGTCATTTGTCTGAACCTGCGATAACGGCTGCAAACACTAACTCGACGCTTGAAAACGTGACCGAGGAGGCCAGCTAATGGAGTTACAATTAGCGTGGCGTCTGTTTAAAAGAGAATTAATGCAAGGCCAGCTAGTACTAATTGTATTGGCGATAACCTTGGCTGTGTTATCGGTCAGTGGTCTTGCTCGAGTGAGTGAGCGATTACAAGTTGCCATTAATGGTGAGGCGGCTAATTTTATCGCCGCTGATCGCATTATTGATTCACCTGTTAAAATTGATGACAAGGTATTGGCGATAGCAGAGTCATTATCGGTTAACTATGTCACCAATATGAAGTTTAACTCCATGGTTTACTCGGGTGACAAATTTCAACTGGTGACCATAAAAGCTGTTGCTGATGGTTATCCACTGCGGGGCGAAATAGAGCTATCATCAGGCGCGACTCAAGCACTGCCCGCTAAAGGTGAGGCGTGGTATGAAAATCGCTTAGGGGGGTTACTGAATTTCCCCAAAACCCTTGAACTGGGTAATATAGAGCTTAATTTAAGCGCTGAGATTAGTCGTTTACCCGATGCAGGCTTTAATCCTTTTGCATCATCACCAGTACTTTTAATGCGTCTTGATGATGTTGACTCAACAGGCATTATCCAACCAGGTAGTCGAGTCAGTTATATTTATCAATTTGCTGGCGATGCAGCGCAATTAACCAAGTTTGAAAACCAAGTTAAACCGCTATTAAATAATAGTCAGCGCTGGGTAGACGTTCAAAGTGGTGATTCACCGATTGCCTCTGCGGTAAAACGTGCCGAACGCTTTTTATTGCTGGCAAGCTTGTTAGGTATTGCCCTTGCGTGTGCAGCCATTGGTATTGCCGCTCAGCGCTATTGTCAGCGTCATTATGATGTGGTGGCGATGCTTAAAACCTTTGGCGCTTCAGCTAAGCAAATCCGCAGCTTGTTTGGGTTGCACCTCATGTTGGTAACGGCATTAGGTATTGTCTTAGGTTTAATCGGTGGTGTGCTACTGGATATTGGTATTACCCAGTTTTTACCTGCTGAAATAGCGGCTTATTCTCCGCCTTATAGCCGACCAATTCTTCTGGGTGTCAGTACCGGGCTCATCAGTGCATTTATGTTTTCTGCCTATCCATTGATGCGCTTGTTAGCTATTCCACCATTACGGGTATTACAGCGTCAATTAGAAGGCTTACAGCTGGGCATGTGGCTGCATTTGTTGCTGAGTTTAGGGGCGATGGCGCTACTGGGCTACTTATATTCACGCAGTATTGAACTTACCATGACTGTGGTGTTGGCTGTATTGTTATTGGGAGTGCTGCTTAGCGTGCTGGGCTTTGTGATGATCCGCCTTGGTCACAGCGTTGGCATGAAAACCACCAACCCATTTCAGTTAGCATTAGCGGGTCTGCGCCGCAGAGCTAGACAAAATGCAGTGCAGTTGGTTGGGTTTAGCAGCGCATTAGTGCTTTTACTGACCATTTTGGCGTTACGACAAGACTTACTCAATGAATGGCAAAAACAATTACCTGAAAATGCGCCTAACTATTTTCTGGTCAATATCGCCCCAGAAGATGCTAAGCCATTAGATGACTTCTTAGACACTAACAAAATTATCGCGACCGATATTTACCCTGTGATCCGTGGTCGCTTAACTCATATTAATGATGAAGAGTTGATCTCGCGAGATGAAGAAAAGTCTGGCATAGAAGGGCGAGTCGGTATTTCAAGAGAGTTAAATCTGACTTATCGTGACGCCTTGCCGCCTAACAACGACATCACTGAAGGCACATTTAATCAAGCAGATGATGAGGTGTCGGTCGAGTCAGGTGTAGCAGAGCGCTTAGGCTTAGCCCTTAACGATACCATGACCTTTACTATGGATAATCGGGCGGTTACCGTTAAAGTGACCAGCTTTAGACAAGTACAGTGGGAAACCTTGCAACCTAATTTCTTTATGATATTTAGGCCTAAAGCCTTAGAAGGTTTTTCGTATACTTCTATGGCGAGCTTTCATTTAAATGATGAAGACTTGAAACAGGCGGGCAGTTCGCTAACTGCAAATGCCGTGGTATTGCAGTTAATTCAGCAGTTTCCGACAATTTCGGTTATCGATGTTGGCGCTATGGTGCAACAACTTAGACAGATTATTGACCAAGTGTCATTGTCGCTTACCTTAGTGTTGGCACTGGTGTTACTGGCAAGTGCTTTAGTGCTGATAGCCCAAACGGAAGCAGGAATGGCGACTCGCCAACGAGAACTTGCGGTGCTGCGTACATTTGGTGCTTCTGGCTGGTTGCTGCGTTCAGCAACTGGGCTCGAGTTTGCCATTTTAGGGGCTATTGCAGGTATTTTAGCGGTAATCGTTGCTGAATTTGCCTTGTATATGCTTAAAACACAAGTGTTTGAACTGGTGGTGTATATGCATTGGCCGTGGTGGGCAATCGCCCCTGTAGCAGGCGCTGCAGTGGTATCCTTCTTAGGCATGTGGCGCTGCAGACAGTTACTTAATCGTTCTTGCAGTGAGTTACTTAAAGCTGGTTAATGATGGGTTTTATTATTTAAAGGAGAAGGCTAGCCTTCTCCTTTTTTATTGGGTTAAATTTAGTGGGTTTTATATGGGTTTTGGCTTTAAAGGTGTAAGTATTCTCTAGAAATTCAGTTGTTTGCCTGCATTTTTCTGGATAACTAGAAATAGTCCGTTATAACAAAAAATACAATTTATCGGGTAATTACCTTAAATGAGAAGAGTAAATAGCCACGAAGGTTATCGTAATCCAAATAGAATGCCGCGATGTTGTATTTTTATGATGGGTGGTATGCTAATTATTCATAATTATTAACTTATCAAATCAAGTTATTTTATTGACGTGTTTAATTATACTTATTAGAATTTTTTAACAAAAAATGGACAATGCAATTAGTGATATGGATTTTTTATGATGACACCTTTAAAAACAGAACGCTTAACTATTCGGGAATTTACACACAATGATGTAGAGTTTCACCTTATTCTAATGAACACGCCACTTTACATTCAAAATATTGGTGATAGATCGATAAGGACCATCGTTGATGCTGATGCATATTCACGTAAAATTATTGCGAGTTACAAAAGCAATGGTTACGGACAATATGCGGTAGTGCTGGGAAATACTGAAACAGTCATTGGAATGAGTGGTTTAATTCGCCGCGATAATTTACCGCATCCCGATATAGGCTTTGGTTTTTTACCAGAATATATGGGCAAAGGATATGCGTTAGAAGCCTCGCAAGCGGTACTGAAGTACGCAAAAAATGAGTTAAAGCTTCATCAAATTTTGGGTATCACTAACCCCGAAAATAAACCATCAATTAACTTGCTCAAAAAGCTGGGACTTGTCTTCGAAAAAGCAATAACTTGGGGCGAAGAAAGTGAGCCTGCTTTACTGTTGAGTAACCAGCCTCATTAAGTGTAAATACACTTAATACGATTTCGAAAATTAACTGAAATTAACTATGACCATAATTAAATTTTCGAATATCAACTTTAATAATTACAAATTAGCTTCAAAGCTGAATGATCCCCCGTTGGAAATCTTTCGCTTTTCAGAAAATTTCGCCGGGGCTGTTGGGGTGATCCAAGAGGGGTGAGCAGTTTCACTCTTCTTGGTCTGGTGTGGGCGAAACGCCACGACTTTGATCTATTCCAAATAAACTCAAAATACCCCAAATAATAACAATGGATGGCATGTAAATCTTGCATGCATTGGCCGTGGTGGGCAATAGCCCCTGTAGCTGGCACAGCAGTGGTATCCTTCTTAGGGATGTGGCACTGCAGGCAGTTACTTAATCGTTCTTGCAGTGAGTTGCTAAAAGCCGGTTAATAACGGGTTTTATTATTTAAAGGAGAAGGCTAGCCTTCTCCTTTTTTATTGGGGTAAATTTAATGGGTTTTATTTGGGTTTTGGTTTAAAAGCATTAAAAATGCTTTAGCACTTCTGTTAATTGCAGCGAAGAGTGATTTATCACCTGTTGAGTTTGAAAGTTCCTAACTAAAAGTGTCCAATTGGAGTTGACCAGTACATTGTACCTAGAACCAATAATTTATCGAAAAGGACTCGGATATATTCTTGCTTAAGCGCTTGAGAAAGGTGTATCTAATCGAAATGTCAACCCACTATCACTGTACGTTCAAAATAATAATCTAGCAGTAATTAAATTCTATCACTGACATTATTTTATCCAAACAGGTGTAGATGTTGATGAAGCTTAACTGTAGGTAAGGTGTAGATTTTCAAGTAGAAATGGGTGTTATTAACCTCGTGAGTGTTCAGAGTATACACCGCATTCACATGGGATATAGTTTGATTTGTAATTGAAATTGGCTATATAATTAATTAGTTAAAATATTGTTACTTATCAATCTAAATTCAAGGAGGAAACATGATTATTAAGCATAAAAAAACCTCTCTTATATTTACAAGTTTATGGTTAGTAAGCTTTTTATTTATTATATACTTTATATCACAGCCTTATAATCTTCTTCCTGCAGACAGTAATGAGGCTGTTTTTAAAATGGTAGTATTTGGAGCTAATTTTATCTCATTATTACTTGCTTTTTGCTTTTATTCCAAAGCCAAAGGATACCCCTCATTCTTAGGTTTTTTATTATGGGCATTACTTTTTATTGGGTTTATAATATTGCTTTATTTACCTGATAAAACTGTTGAAAAATCTTCGTCTTAAAGAAGATTAAACTGGCTAGCACTTTACTAATCTAAATTGCATGACTTACCCCAATTAGTTAAATTCTTAATTTCCACTCGGCTTTAGTTATTGCTCACTACTTGGTGACTAAATTAACTATGCCACTACAACTACTACTGTTTACTTGTGGTACGTAAGGCATTTTTTTCGAGTTTGATAAGTCGACTGGTGAAAACATTGAACGTTGACGAGAGTGGCTAGTTTAAGGATTTATTTAAATAAGTTTTGGCAGAAATAGGGAGTGTTACTCCCTATATTTTTTATGCCTTATTACTAATCAAAAGGAATTTTAATCATGTTTGCGGTGATATTTAAAGCAACGGTTGGACAACAAGATAAGCATTATTCAGATACTGTTGCCGTGATGAGGGACCTAGCGTTTAACCATTATAATTGCATCGATTTTATTGCAGTATCAGAAGGGGATAAGGAAATCGCGATTTCATATTGGCATTCAGAGGCAGATATTCAAGCTTGGCATCAAGATTCAAAACATGCCGTGGCGCAAAAGTTAGGTCAAGATAAGTGGTACCGCGCTTACAGCGTTGAAGTTGTCGAAATTAAAAGGCAATATTCCTTCGATAATCAATAGTTGTTAACTTACTTTCTCCAGCTTCTTACTGCGAATAGTTAAATCATTTAATTATCAAAGTGAGTAAGTTTTATAACCTGCTGTTATTTAAAATTTGCTATGCTATCAAAACTAAAGATTAGCAGAGCGTGCCATCTGCACTTGCAGCTTGAATAACAAAGGTAACTTTGATGATTAATCAAAAATGGTTAACGACCTTCTTAAAATTGGCTGAAGTAGGCCACTTTACTCAAACTGCTGAGCAGTTGTTTATGACTCAACCGGGTGTGAGTCAGCATGTGCAGAAATTAGAAAAGCAGTTGAACGTAAAGTTAATCGAACGCTTTGGTAAGCGCTTTGAATTAACGTCGGCCGGTATGCAGTTACAGCAATATGGCCAATCTCTAGTTAAGGAACAGCAGCAATTATTAACCGATTTACAGCTTGATTCAGAACATGTGGGTGAGTGCCGCTTTGCTTGTTCAGGTTCATTAGCCTCATTGTTATATCCGCACTTTATTGATTATCAAATCAAACATCAGCAGCTGAATGTTTCAATCGAAGCTGGACCCAATAGAAGGATAATAGAGTTATTATCCAATAACGATATTGATATTGGCATTGTGACCCAGCTTGTTTCCGACCCTGAACTTGAAGTGTTAGCCATAGGCTATGAGCACCTTTGTCTTGTGGTGCCGAAAAGTGAATCAAAAACGGTAATAAATTATGATGAGTTAATGGCGTTGGGCATGGTTGCTCACCCAGATGCGATGCATAATTGGCAGCAAGTGGTGGCTAATAACTATAAAGATAAACAAGCAATAGAGGTTCGGGTTGTCAGTTATGTTAATCAACTTAACCAAATTTTGTTGCCAGTTTCAAAAGGCCTAGGTTTTACTGTGTTACCTGAGTTTGCAGTAAAAAGCTTTAGTGATGTAGCGGCAATATCGATTGCTAAACTTGAAAAGCAGGTAAAAGAGCCCTTGTACATGATTTATAAAAAACATCGACCTTTACCAAAACGTTACCAGTGGTTTATGGATAAAACCACTGAGCTGGTTAACAGTAAATAGTGTTCTTGAAGACCACAATAATCAGAACGGCACATATCCAAGTGATTAGGCATTAAAAATTGAATCTAACGCTGGGTCAATATGGGTATATTTAAAGTTAAAGCCTGACGCCAATGTACGTTTGGGCAATACAAATTGCCCTTCAACAATTAAGTCTGCCATTTCGCCCATGGCTAACCGTAATGCTAATACAGGTGTCGGGATTTTAGCTGGGCGCTTTAAGGTAAAGCCTAATGATTGAGCAAATTGCTTGTGATTAACAGGATTCGGTGCCGTAGCATTGAAAATACCCTTAGCATCGTTAGAGTTAATTAAGTGTTCAATCAAATGGGTTAGGTCATCAATGTGGATCCAGCTAACCCCATGGGTGCCTTTACCAATCGGGCCGCCCAAGCCTAATTTAAACGGTGGCAACATTTTTGCTAATGCACCGCCATTTTTACCTAATACAATGCCAATTCTGAGCACACAGACTCGGGTGTTTTCTGACTGGGCTTTTAAGGCTAAGTGTTCCCACTCACTACAAACCTGATGGCTAAACTCATCATGGGCTTGGCTATGCTCATCAACAGGCTCTTGGCCTTGGCGACCATAAAAGCCGATGGCAGAGGCGCTAATAAAACTTGCTGGTGGGGTAGTGCTTTGTTGGATCAGCTGGGCCAGTCTGGCGGTTATATTCCAGCGACTGTCGCAAATCCGTTGCTTTTGTTGTTGGCTCCAGCGTTTGCCGACAATGGGCTCTCCAGCTAGATTTATCACGCTATCAAATTCATTGAGATTGTCTAAGGTATCAAGGCCTGATAAGTAATGATGTTTATTACCCAGCACGGCTTCAGCATGCTCAATATTACGGCTAACAATAGTAAGCTTATGTTCTTCTTGCAGTAAATGTACTAATTGTTGGCCAACAAATCCTGTTGCCCCAGTTATTAAAATCTTCATAAAGTCTCACCATTCATTTTGCCAACATAAGTAATAATACGTGCTAGCTTAGCGTTTCGATCAGTGTTTAGTGACTTGCTTTAGTTTCAAATTAATTAATTTTACTCGCTTAATTCACCCTTGGGGCGCTTTAAACATTTATACACAAAATATAACAGGTATAATCAATAATTTTGCAGTTAGTTGTTTTGTTTTTTCAATTAATTACGCATATAGTTTCAACTTAACAAATCTTAGTTTAATTCACGTTTAAGTATAAAAAGGTTTTCATTATGAATGGAGGTAACTCTTCCTCGATTGCGTTACGTGGTTTTGCCATCATGGCTTGCTTAGTGGTGATCCTTGCCGGTATCAAAACAGCAAGTCCAATTGTGGTCCCGTTTGTATTATCTGCATTTTTAGCGGTTGTTTGTAATCCCGCCATTGTATTTATGAGCCGTTTTAGGGTACCTAAATGGCTATCAATTATACTGTTGATGCTATTGATCGTGCTAATGGGCTTATGGCTGGCGAGTTTAGTGGGCAGCTCTATTAATGAGTTTTCTAAACAAATACCGGTTTACCGCCAACAATTAATTGAGCAGTTTTCATGGATATTAGAAAAGCTAACCGCGTTAAATATTAATATCTCTAAAGAAAAAGCCTTAGAATACTTTGACCCCGGTATGGCCTTAAGCATGACCACTAATATGTTGTCAGGCCTTGGTAATGTGATGGCAAATCTGTTTCTAATCATCTTGACCATTATCTTTATGTTGTTTGAAGCCCAATCATTACCTAAAAAGTTTCATTTTGCCTTAGACGATCCAGACATGCGCTTAAAGCAAATTGATAAATTTTTGCATTCAGTTAATCAATATATGGTGATAAAAACCCTCGTCAGTATTGGCACCGGTATTATTGTCGGTATTGGTTTGAGTATTATTGGGGTTGACTACGCATTATTGTGGGCAGTGTTAGCCTTCCTGTTTAACTATATTCCCAACATTGGTTCTATAATTGCTGCTATTCCAGCGGTACTATTGGCATTCATTCAAATGGGGCCAGGGGCTGCAGGTGTTACGGCTTTATTATTTTTAGGCACAAATACTGTCATGGGTAATGTGGTTGAACCTAAATTTATGGGCCGCGGTTTAGGCTTATCAACCTTAGTGGTGTTCTTGTCATTAATTTTTTGGGGCTGGTTACTTGGCTCAGTAGGGATGCTGTTATCTGTACCACTGACTATGATTGTCAAAATTGCATTAGAGTCCAGTGACAGTGGTAAGTGGTTGGCTATCTTGTTATCTGATGAAATCCATGATGAAGATGACAAAAATGGGGAATTAGTTGCCCGAGTAGAAGAAGCCGAACAAACAACAGATGAAACCCCATCTGAAAAGTCCGAAAATGGTCATGTTTAATTTACATAAATGAGCGTTATAAATGAATTCAAATGATTCAAATTTTCCTGCGGTTAACGCATTAGCCCAAGCACAATTAGGTGATGACCTTTGTCGCTTATTTCATGGTCGCGGGGGGCTCTTTAGCGGTTATGAGCATATTTGCTTAGACTGGTTTAACCCTGTGTTACTGCTTACCAGCTTTAAAGAGCTGCCAGAATCAGAAAGACAGTCAATGGTTGCTGATATAGAAGCAGTTTGGCAGCAGTGTCATGGCGATAAACCGTTTAATTTAGTATTTCAGTACCGTAATGCAGGGCAAACTATAACCGATGTTGTTGCCGGTGAAGTACCTGAAAAACACATAGTGACAGAAAATGGCGCCCATTTTTTAGTCCACCTGTTACGCGGGCAAAATCACGGTATTTTCCTTGATATGGCCAATGGTCGAAAGTGGGTTAAAGCACACGCAAAGGATAAAAAAGTGCTTAACCTATTTGCTTATACCTGCGCCTTTTCTGTTGTCGCTTTACAGGGCGAAGCGACTGAAGTGGTTAATATGGATATGAGCAAGGGCGCATTAGCCATAGGCAAACAAAACCATTTGCTCAATGATTTTGCTTCAGGCGCACGCTTTCTCGGTCATGACATCTTTAGATCATGGGGCAAACTAACCAAACTTGGGCCTTATGACTTAATTGTTGCCGATCCACCAAGTAATCAAAAAGGAAGTTTTGTTGCCACCAAAGATTATGTAAGGCTGCTGAGACGTTTACCAGAGTTACTGGCTGATAATGGTGAAGTGTTGTTGTGTTTAAATGCGCCTGAGCTTGGCTGTGATTTTTTAATGAAGCAAGTTGAAGAAACTGCAGAAAGCTTAACCTTTGTTGAGCGTATTGATAATCCCCCCGAGTTTACTGATATTGATGAGCAAAAATCCTTGAAGGTCTTACGCTATAAGTTATAAGTATTTAACCGTGTAGTGACACATCTATATTTCTTTAAAAAGCACAATTGAATAACAATTCAGTTGTGCTTTTTTATTTGAGGATAATTTAAAGGTGGAGAAGTGATCGAGGTAACTCGCATGGTTATCGGCTAAGCCTGTTTGAAATCACTAGAATGTTCTGTAAGTGTTTGATTGACGATTAACAAGTTGATAACTTTTGTGTTAGAGACTATATATACTTATGCATGAGTATTTTTCTCCAGTGGTTCTGGTTTAAATCGAATCAATTAACATGAATGAGATTTTTATTTTTGGCTGGATTTACTATTGAAGCGCTTTATTGTTCATATGCGATTTCTAGTTGTAATAATTGTTGGTTTTTTTATGATCTAGATCAACATTTATTCGTTTTACCAATTTGTGAGTATATAGTTTAGTCATTGATAAAAGATAAAATTCACACGAATATCAATCAGTAACAATTATGCTACATCCCTTTCCTTAGAAACCTCTGCCGGAGGCTCCATGAATATAGATTCTAAAACTGAGAAAAGCCTAGAACTTAAAATTTTTATATTTTTAACGGTTTTCTTAGCACCCATTTTGTCAGCGATACTCGTTAGTGCATTAGGGTTCACCATTTGGTTTAGTCAAATTCTTTCTGGCCCTCCTGGCGCTGGATAATCATAGAAATTAAAACAAAAATTAATAGAGAAGTAATCTTGATGAGCAAAAAAGAAATCCACGTAACTAGCCTGATAGTGCAAGTAAAACCAGAGCAAATGGCTGAAGTTCGCCAACAAATTATGGCCATGGACAATGCAGATTTATCAGTTAACAACGAGATGAAGATAGTCGTAGTGATTGAAGGACCAAGCCAGCGTTCCTTAATGGATGACATTTCAACTATTAACGCAATACCTGGTGTGCTTACTGCCACTATGGTTTATCACCAAAGCGAAGAGCTAGAAGAGGGTGAAGAATGAGTATGAACAGACGTGAGTTTATGAAGGCTAATGCTGCTATGGCAGCTGCCAGCGTGGCAGGCATGGCTTTGCCGGCATCAGCAAGTAACTTAATTACTAGCTCTGAGCAGACCAAATTAGAGTGGAACAAAGCACCATGTCGTTTTTGTGGTACAGGTTGTTCCGTTATCGTTGCGACGCGTGACGGTAAAGTGGTTGCAACCCATGGTGACGCAAAAAGTGAAGTCAACAAAGGCCTTAACTGTATTAAAGGCTACTTCTTATCAAAAATTATGTACGGTCGCGATCGCCTTCAAACTCCAATGTTAAGAATGACCGACGGAAAATATGATAAGAATGGCGAGTTCAGCCCCATTAGTTGGGATACTGCGTTTGATACCATGGCTGAAAAATGGAAAAAAACCATTAAAGCTAAAGGGCCTACTGCAGTCGGCATGTTTGGTTCTGGCCAATGGACTGTGTGGGAAGGCTATGCAGCGGTTAAATTAATGAAAGCAGGCTTTGGTTCTAACAATATTGATCCCAATGCACGTCATTGTATGGCTTCTGCTGTTGGTGGATTCATGCGTACCTTTGGTATTGATGAACCCATGGGTTGTTATGATGATATGGAAGCGGCGGATGCTTTCGTATTATGGGGCTCTAATATGGCAGAAATGCACCCGATCCTTTGGACTCGCGTGACTGACCGCCGTTTAAGTGCACCACATGTGAAAGTTGCTGTGTTATCGACGTTCCAACATCGTTCATTTGATTTGGCGGATTTAGGCATAGTATTTACGCCGCAAACCGATTTAGCCATGCTTAACTTTATCGCCAATTACATTATTCAAAACGATAAAGTAGACAAAGATTTTGTCGCTAAGCATGTTAATTTCCGTAAAGGTGAAACGGATATTGGTTATGGTTTACGAGCCACTCATCCATTACAGAAAAAAGCCAAGAACGTTGAGACTGCGGGTGATTCAACCCCAATCGATTTTGAGCAGTTTAAGGCGTTTGTAGCTGACTACGATGTTAAATCAGTAAGCGAGCTTTCTGGTGTACCTGAGCACAAGTTGATTGAACTTGCAGAGTTGTACGCTGACCCTAAAAAGAAAGTCACCTCTTTCTGGACTATGGGTTTCAACCAACATACTCGTGGTGTGTGGTGTAATAACCTTATTTATAACATTCACTTGCTAGTCGGTAAAATTTCTACTCCTGGCAACAGCCCATTCTCATTAACGGGTCAACCATCAGCTTGTGGTACCGCGCGTGAAGTCGGTACATTCTCGCATCGTTTACCTGCTGATATGGTGGTTACTAACCCTGAGCATCGTAAACATGCTGAAGAAATTTGGAATATTCCAAGTGGCATAATCCCACCAAAGCCTGGCTACCATGCCGTTGAACAAAATCGCCGTCTTAAAGATGGTGATTTAAATTGTTATTGGGTTCAAGTGAACAACAACATGCAAGCTGCGGCTAACATGAACGAAGAAGGATTACCGGGTTACCGTAATCCAGAAAACTTCATAGTTGTTTCTGATGCTTATCCAACGGTAACAACACAAGCAGCTGATTTGATTTTACCTACCGCAATGTGGGTTGAGAAAGAGGGGGCTTATGGTAATGCAGAGCGTCGTACTCAATTCTGGCATCAAATGGTTAAAGCGCCAGGCGAGTCAATGTCTGACTTATGGCAGTTGATGGAATTCTCAAAACGTTTCACCACTGATGAAGTTTGGCCGCAAGATGTTTTAGATGCCAATCCTAAGTTTAAAGGTAAAACGTTATTCGAAGTACTTTACCAAAACGGTAATGTTGAGAAGTTCCCATTAAGTGATGCTGATCCTAAGTTCTTGAATGATGAAGCTAAACATTTTGGTTTTTACGTTCAAAAAGGCTTATTTGAAGAATATGCAACCTTTGGTCGTGGACATGGTCATGATTTAGCTGACTTTGACCGTTACCATGAAGAGCACGGTTTACGTTGGCCTGTTGTTGACGGTAAAGAAACCAAATGGCGTTTCCGTGAAGGGTCTGACCCTTATGTTAAAGCCGGTAAAGGTTTTGAGTTCTATGGTAAGCCAGATGGTAAAGCGGTTATTTTTGCACTGCCTTATGAACCAGCGCCAGAGATGCCAGATGAAGAATACGATATTTGGTTATCAACCGGTCGCGTACTAGAACATTGGCATTCGGGGTCAATGACCCAGCGTGTGCCAGAGCTTTATAAAGCCTTCCCTGATGCAGTGTGTTTTATGCATCCAGATGATGCTAAAAAACGTGGTTTACGTCGTGGTGATGAAGTGAAGGTTATTTCTCGTCGTGGTGAAATTAAAACCCGTATAGAAACCCGAGGTCGTAATAAGCCGCCTGTTGGCTTGGTATTTGTTCCTTGGTTTGATGCTAGCCAGCTCATTAACAAAGTCACGTTAGATGCGACAGATCCATTGTCAAAACAAACAGACTTTAAAAAGTGCGCGGTTAAAATCGTTAAAGCCTAAGGAGAGACACCATGAAAGCACGTAAAATATTGTCAATCATTGCGTTAGTTGGATTCTCTTTTGGTTTGACGGCAGCAACTGTGCCTGATGAGAAAGTTGCTACATTACGCCTTGCACCATTAAACGTTGAACCAACACCGCCTGTTATGCAGAAAGTGATTAATTCAGATGTTAAGCAAGTGCGTAATTACCCGATGCAGCCGCCAATTATTCCTCATAAAATTGATGGTTATCAAATTGATTTGAAAGTGAATAAATGTATGCAATGTCATGCGCGTAGTAGCACTGGGCATTCTCAAGCTCCTATGGTAAGTGTGACGCATTATATGGACAGAGATAATAATTTCTTGGCATCGTTGTCGCCACGTCGTTATTACTGTACTCAATGCCATGTATCTCAGTTAGATGCCAAGTTATTGGTTGAAAATGATTTTGTGGATGTTAAAGAACTCATGAAAAAATCTTCAACGACTGAGCATTAGGAGCATTTATGATTGCAAAAATACTAGAAAAATTGAAGTTAGTTTGGCAGGTAGTAAACAGGCCAAGTGTTCATTACAGCCTGGGTTTTTTGACATTAGGTGGCTTTGTAGCAGGGGTGATTTTTTGGGGTGGGTTTAATACCGCTCTTGAATTAGCAAGCACCGAGGAGTTCTGTACCAGTTGCCATGAAATGGAAAGTAATGTTTATCAAGAGCTGCAAAGCACCATTCACTTTACTAACCGAAGTGGTGTGCGCGCAACGTGTTCAGATTGCCATGTACCACATGAATGGACCAATAAAATTGCTCGTAAAATGCAGGCTTCGAAAGAAGTTTGGGGCAAGGTATTTGGCACCATCAATACTCGTGAAAAGTTTGAAGGTAAACGCCGTGAGTTGGCAGAGCATGAGTGGGCACGCCTTAAAGCTAATGACTCATTAGAATGCCGTAACTGCCATAATTTCGATTATATGGACTTTACGCGTCAATCGACTCGCGCTTCGCAAATGCACTCAACCTCATTAGCGAGCGGTGATAAAACCTGTATCGACTGCCATAAAGGGATAGCCCATCAATTACCTGATATGGCTGGTGTGGAAGGCTTTTAGTAAAAGCCAATAGCAATAAATAAGGTCAGCGAAAGCTGGCCTTTTTTGGGGTTGCATTTAATACTATTTGAGGCCTATGTCAGAGCAGGTATTCTTTGTGGCTGGCTTGTAAAATATTTGAAGTTTATAGCTGGGAATAATCATTGAGAAGTTAAATTTGAAGTAACGAAAATGGCTTATTGAAGTAACTAAACAAAGCTTACAGTACATCCATGTACATAAGCGGTTAGAGCACGATTAAATTAAATACTATTTTTCTGATAGCTATAGTTTGATTGTCCGTAATCAGCCATTAACTTAGAATGACTTTTAAGTTTTTTAGCTGGAATTAAGGAAATATTGTTACTATCACTAATGATCAGTAATGTTTTAAGTTTTCCTTTTAAAAAACCATGTTCTTTAATTGGGGAAAATAAAATACTATTTGACTTCGTTGTGTGCTCCCATTCACCATAAGAAAACCCCTCTATTCCAATGGTTCCATTTAGTTGAGACTCGTAACTCCCATCTTCATTTAAAACGATATTAATACGGTTTCCAAAACCATCATCATTAGTATAAATGCCAACTAGGGAGTTTGAATTAAGGTTTGAATCATTGAAATGAGGAGTTTGACTACAGCCAGATATGAGCATAAAACTGACTATGCATAAAACAATTTTTGACATTATTCCTTTCCGATTAAGTTATGACGAACAACAACATAGAAGTAATACTATATATAACATTAAGCTGTTGGGTTAATGTTGCAATACTGTTCTAATAAACGGATAAAATCAAGTTGTAAGTCATTTTGTTGACACTGGTTAAAAAGTTGACATCTTAATATGTTTTTATTTGACTGTGTTTGTTTTATTCTAATTCTTTATATTTCAATGGGTAGTGTGTGATTTCTTGGTGTTAAACTACCGTTTTTTCATTTGATGAATAATGTTTGGCCAGATGAGTTTGTTAAACTATTGTGCTGAAAATCGTAAAGTGCACTAAACTATTAGTTAGATTTAGTTGTAGTTTTTTTGATTTAAATACGAGGGCAATCAAATGGTGAGTTCAAAAGATTTTGCGAATTGGCTAATGATTCAATTTGAACAATTAGAGAATGGAGTAAGCTTAACGCGAGGAGACATTAATCAGTTAACAGGCAGGCAGAATTTTTCTTTGGTATTTGTACATGATATTCATTATGAATTAATGCAACATGGGATTGCATTCGTCACTGATACCTACCGTGAGCGTTTCTATATGGTCAGGGTTCAAGACAACCCTTGGCGCAAACAATTGGAAGATGCTGGCCATCAGCAAACATATTCCAATATTGTTTCAATCAATATGACGCGATAGCTATTTTGTCGTTAATCGTCGTATCAAGTTGGTATATGTGTTTAGATTTATAATTGGCTTTTGATGTTTTCAACCAAGTAATCAGTAAAGTTTTCGCCGTGATTTTGTAGCATTTTCGGAAACATTGAAATTGGTGTAGAGCCAGGGAAGGTATTAATCTCGTTTAGTAAAATTTCATTCTCTTCGGTTAGAAAAAAATCAATTCTTGATAAGTGTCTTAACTTCATCCCTTTAAATGCTTTTATCGCATAGCTGCGAATCGCTTCACACACATCCTCAGATAAATTCTTTGCGACTACATTGGTGGTCGCCTTACTTGAAGCATTATATTTTTCTTCAAAAGTATAAAAAGTGTTACTGGCACAAATGATCTCACCTGGCAGTGTTGCTATTACTTCACCTTGATATTGATAAACTGCGACTTCTAACTCTCGGGCGATAATGGTCTTTTCAACCACCACAGAAGGCGCAAAACTAAAGGCATCAGTTAATACTTGTTGTATTTGCGTTGCGTCATCAACTTTATAGCAGCCCACTGATGAACCTTGAGAGGCGGCTTTAACAAATACTGAGCCCCATTCTGATAAGGCTGCTGCCGTTTGTTGTATAGCGTCATCATTTAGTTCATTAAGAAAAATATAAGGCGTATTAGGGATGCCTAAGGCGCTAAACCACATTTTGGCGGTGATTTTGTTAAAACAGTTTCTTGAGGCTTCTGACTCACAACCAAAGTAAGGCAATTGGATTAAATTGAAATAAGATTGAATGTCACCGGTCTCACCGGGAAATCCATGAATACAAGGAATGACATAGTCTACAGGCCAAGGTGCTTTTTGCTGATCTTCAAAACGAATTTCGCGCTTATTGGTTAGCTCACAAACATTACCATCTTGATCGTGATAATGGCCATTTTTATCAAGTTCAACTCGCAGTAAATTAATCTCGTTACTATTTGCGAGAGATGATTCAAAAAAATCAGCTGATAACAAAGACACATCATGCTCTGCACTGCCGCCGCCACAGATTAAAAGTAAGTTGATAGTTGTCATTGTTGCTCCGCAAAATTGCTGATGGATATCACTGAATGTGCATTAAATTAACTTATGATAATGAACTGACAAGCCACTAGGCAAGAGCAGGGCTGAGTAAATGGTGAACTAAGCAACAAATAGTCATGAACACCGCTTAATTGCGCGTTTTATGGGCAATAAAGTTGTGCCATAGCCATATTATTTACTTGGGATATTTAAAACGGCTTAGGTGTACTCCCTAAGCTTGCTTGGCTGTTATACATTTATTCATTGCCCAATGTATGGGGCTTATGGGTGAGTTTATTCATCCGCTCCGTCACGATTTATCCATTTATCCATTTATCTGTCTATCTATCTGTCTATTTATAAATAAGGGAGGCGTTAACCGAGCATGGGTGTTTTCTGTGTTAGTTCTCTGTGTTAGTTCTCTGTGTTAGTTCTCTGTGTTATTTCTCTGAGTCATATCGCGAGCTTATATCGGTAAACATACTTTGCCCTGCTTATGCTTTAGCCACAACTTAGCAGCGTTGATTTATCACTGGCGTTTTATGCTTTTGTCGACAATCTAGCTTGTTTATGTTGACCACTTGTTATTATTGGCTTATATTGTCGACAATTATTCTTTGGTCAGACAGCCTACTTAAAATGACATTTTTTACTGAACAGCCCATTACAGCAGCCGATAAAACCTTTTTTGAGTTAAGAAAGGACATCGTTGAAGGCGATATTACGGCAGGCTCAAAACTGAGTGAAACAGAACTGTCGACAAAGTACGCCGTTAGCCGCGCAGTTATCCGCGAGGCAATAAACCGTTTAGAGTCATGCCATTTGGTTGAACGTAAAGCCAATATAGGTGCCCGAGTGGTGGCATTAACGCCTGAAGGGCTCATAGAGTTGTATCAAGTGCGCGAATCTCTTGAGGGCATGGCGGCTAGGCTTGCCGCTAAAAACATGACTGATGAAGAGATTGCAGATTTATTAACGCTTCTGAGCCAACACTCTAATGAAGTGAAATCTGGCGAGTCTTATTATCAAGAAGCAGGTGATGTGGATTTTCATTACCGCATTATTCTAGGGAGCAAAAACAAGCACCTCATTTCTGTGCTGATAGACGGTATGTATCACCTTATTCGTATGTACCGAGTGCAATTAGGCATGGCAGGACCTCGGGTGACAACTGCCTTTGAAGAACATACCCATATAGTTAAAGCCATTTCAAATCGTGATGAAGAGTTAGCAGAGATGCTAATGCGTCGTCACATCATGTACTCCAAAAATAATATCGAAACTAAATTAAACCGCTAATTAAGCTTCGGCAGTTAAGCGTAAACAACTGCCGCATAGCAATAACAAATAGAGAGAGGGATATCATGAGCGCAGGCAAAAAATTCCGTCAGGCATTAGTCGACAACAAGCCACTACAAATCGTTGGAACTATTAATGCGTATTCAGCAATGATGGCGAAACAAATTGGTCATCAAGCGATATATTTATCGGGTGGCGGTGTGGCGAACGCATCTTATGGTTTACCTGATTTAGGTATGACGTCACTCAATGATGTGATTGTTGACGTTCAGCGTATTACTTCAGCCTGTGACTTACCACTATTAGTGGATATCGATACCGGTTGGGGTGGTGCATTTAACATCGCTAAAACCGTTCGTGATATGGAAAAAGCCGGCGCTGCAGCTGTGCACATGGAAGATCAAGTTGCGCAGAAGCGTTGTGGTCATCGCCCGAACAAAGAGATTGTGTCTACTGAAGAAATGGTTGATCGCATTAAAGCGGCTGTCGATGCCCGTATTGATCCTGATTTTTTCATCATGGCAAGAACCGACTCATTTGCTCAAGAAGGTTTAGAGGCGGCGATCGCCCGTGCTAAAGCCTATGTTGCCGCCGGTGCAGACGGTATTTTTGCCGAAGCGGTAAAAACTGAAGAGCATTATCGCGCCTTTGCCGATGCACTTGATGTCCCGATTTTGGCTAACATCACCGAGTTTGGTCAAACAGAGTTATGGAACAAAGAGCAACTCGGTCAGTGGGGCGCAGCCATGGTGCTGTATCCGTTAAGTGCATTTCGTGCGATGAATAAAGCCGCTGAAAATGTCTACAGCGCAATCTTAAAAGATGGCGACCAAAAAGCGGTTGTCGACACCATGCAAACCCGTATGGATTTATACGATTACCTCGGTTACCACGATTATGAGCAAAAGCTTGATAGCTTATTTGCTGAAGGTAAAAACAAGTAATTACTGGCAAGACATAAAAGCAGTTTTCTGTTGATAGAAAGTGTTGATAAACAGTGTTTATAAGCTTTGTCGTTGTAGCAATAGCGATTTATTGCGATTGGATGATTAATGCACAAATATTGTTCTTGAACAAAGATTGTCGACAAGCAAACCGATAATTTAAAAGACAACCAAATAGTACTCGAAACACATAAAAGAATAGGAAATCATTATGGTAGACAAGAAACTAAGTGGTGCAGGCCTTCGTGGTCAAAGCGCAGGTGATACAGCATTATGTACCGTAGGTAAATCAGGCTCAGGTTTAACCTATTGCGGTTACGATGTTGCCGATTTATCTGAAAATGCTACTTTTGAGGAAGTCGCCTATCTATTATTTAATGGTGAATTGCCAACGCAAGATCAGCTAGATACTTATAAATCAGTATTGACGACTCAGCGTGATTTACCACAAGCATTAAAAGAAGTATTACAACGTATTCCTGCCGATGCGCATCCAATGGATGTGATGCGCACTGGTTGCTCATTTTTAGGTAATCTTGAGCCAGAAGCTGATTTTGCTGAGCAACATAAAGCAGCAAACCGCTTACTCGCCGCTTTTCCTGCCATCATGTGTTACTGGTATCGTTTCAGCCATGAAGGTGTTGAAATTGACTGCGTTACAGATGAAGAAACCATCGGCGGCCACTTCTTAAAACTATTGAATGGTAAAACGCCTTCAGAGCAACATCGTAAAGTGATGGATGTATCGTTAATACTTTATGCAGAGCATGAGTTTAACGCTTCTACCTTTACTGCGCGCGTATGTGCTTCAACCTTATCTGACATGTTCTCGTGTATTACCGGTGCTATCGGTACTCTTCGTGGCCCACTTCATGGCGGTGCTAATGAAGCAGCAATGGACATGATCCAAAAGTTTACTTCGCCAAGCGATGCTAAAGCGCAAATGGCAGGCATGCTAGAGCGTAAAGAAAAAATCATGGGCTTTGGTCATGCGATTTACCGCACTTCAGATCCACGTAATGTGATCATTAAAGCCTGGTCAGAAAAACTGGCTCAGGAAAATGGCGATACTAGCTTGTACGACATCTCAGTGGCTTGTGAAGAGTTTATGTGGGATACAAAAAAACTATTCTGTAATGCTGATTTCTTCCATGCATCGGCTTATCATTTTATGGGTATTCCAACCAAGCTATTTACGCCTATCTTTGTGTGTTCACGTCTTACTGGCTGGGCTGCTCACGTCATGGAGCAGCGCTCAAACAATCGTATTATCAGACCAAGTGCTGATTACATCGGATCTGAGCCACGCACTGTAACGCCAATTAGCGAAAGATAAACAGTCAAAGGCTGGCCAATGGGTCAGCCTTTTGTTTTTCAGACCTTGTTGAACATGCAAATTGCAAACTAGCTAACAATTACCAAACTTGATGGATTGGGTTATGAATTCAAATTATAGAAAACCGTTACCAGGTACAGAGCTGGATTACTTTGATACCAAAGCTGCTGTTGATGATATCCAAGCAGGCGCATTCGACAAACTGCCATATAGCTCTCGCGTTTATGCCGAGAACCTTGTGCGTCGCTGCCCACCTGAGACGCTAACAGATTGCTTAAAACAAATTATTGAACGTAAGCGAGATCTCGATTTCCCTTGGTTTCCAGCCCGTGTTGTTTGTCACGACATTCTTGGTCAAACCGCATTAGTTGATTTAGCGGGTTTACGTGATGCTATCGCTGAAAAAGGCGGCGACCCATCAAAAGTGAACCCAGTAGTGCCAACGCAGTTGATTGTCGATCACTCTCTGGCTGTCGAACATGCAGGTTTCGAAAAAGATGCCTTTGAAAAAAACCGCGCCATTGAAGACAGACGTAATGAAGACAGATTTCATTTTATTAACTGGACTAAAACGGCCTTTAAAAATATTGATGTGATCCAGCCCGGTAACGGCATCATGCATCAAATTAATTTAGAGAAAATGTCGCCAGTGGTGCAAGCCCGTGAAGGCGTGGCATTTCCTGATACCTTAGTGGGCACAGATAGCCATACGCCCCATGTGGATGCTTTAGGTGTTATCGCTATTGGTGTTGGTGGGCTTGAAGCTGAAAGCGTGATGCTAGGTCGCCCATCTTATATGCGTCTACCTGATATTGTCGGTGTTGAGCTGGTCGGCGAGCGTCAATCAGGCATTACTGCGACAGATATTGTGTTAGCGATTACCGAGTTTTTACGCGAGCAAAAAGTAGTATCAACTTACCTTGAGTTTTATGGTGAAGGCGCCGCTAATCTGACATTAGGCGATCGCGCTACGATTTCAAATATGACGCCAGAATTTGGCGCCACAGCAGCGATGTTTTATATCGATGATAAAACCATTGATTACTTAAAACTGACTGGCCGTGATGATAAACAAGTTGAGTTAGTTGAGACTTACGCCAAACAAAATGGCCTATGGGCTGACACCTTAGTCAATGCAGAATATGAACGCGTGCTGCGTTTTGACTTATCCAGTGTTGGACGTAACATTGCAGGTCCTTCAAACCCACATCGCCGCGTATCGACAAGTGATTTAGCCGCTAAAGGCATTAGCGGTATTGTTGAGAATGAAGCCGGCTTAATGCCTGATGGCGCTTGTATTATTGCCGCCATTACCAGTTGTACTAACACCTCTAACCCACGCAATGTGATTGCTGCAGGCTTAATCGCCCGTAACGCCAATGCCAAGGGGCTTACACGTAAACCTTGGGTTAAAACCTCATTAGCACCAGGCTCAAAAGCGGTGCAGTTGTATCTTGAAGATGCCAATTTATTAACCGAACTTGAAGCCTTGGGCTTTGGTATTGTCGGTTTTGCCTGTACTACCTGTAATGGCATGAGTGGCGCGCTCGATCCTGTGATTCAACAAGAAGTGATTGAACGTGATTTATATGCCACCGCGGTGTTATCAGGTAACCGAAATTTTGATGGTCGTATTCATCCTTATGCGAAACAAGCGTTCTTAGCCTCGCCGCCACTGGTGGTTGCCTACGCTATTGCTGGCACCATTCGTTTTGATATTGAAAAAGATGTTTTAGGTAAAGATCAACAAGGTAACGATATAAGGCTTAAAGATATCTGGCCATCAGATGCTGAAATTGATGCGGTTATCGCTGCTAGCGTTAAGCCTGAGCAATTCCGCAAAGTGTATGAGCCAATGTTTGATATCAAAGTTGAATACGGCAGCGACTCTTCAGCTAAGATTGATCCACAGTATGATTGGCGCCCTCAAAGTACCTATATCCGTCGTCCTCCTTATTGGGAAGGCGCATTAGCGGGTGAGCGCGCCATGAAAGGCATGCGCCCATTAGCGGTATTAGGTGACAACATCACTACCGATCATTTATCACCATCAAACGCTATTATGCTTGATAGTGCAGCAGGTGCTTACCTTGATAAAATGGGCTTGCCTGAAGTTGATTTTAACTCATATGCCACCCATCGCGGCGATCACTTAACCGCACAACGTGCCACATTTGCTAACCCTAAACTATTTAATGAAATGGTGACCACCTTAGGTAAAGATGGCAAGCAAGTGATTAAGCAAGGTTCTTACGCCCGAATCGAGCCAGAAGGGCAAGAGTCGCGCATGTGGGAAGCCATTGAAACCTATATGGAGCGTAAGCAGCCACTTATCATCATCGCAGGTGCTGATTATGGTCAAGGTTCAAGCCGTGACTGGGCAGCCAAAGGGGTCCGCTTAGCGGGCGTTGAAGTGATTGTTGCTGAAGGCTTTGAGCGTATCCATCGTACCAACCTTGTAGGAATGGGCGTGCTGCCGCTTGAGTTTACCAATGGCGAGAACCGTCATACCTATCAAATTGATGGTACTGAAACCTACGATGTTATCGGTGAGCGTACTCCAGGTGCGGCGCTATCAGTAATCATTACTCGCACTAATGGTGAGCATTTAACTGTGCCAGTTAAATGTCGATTAGACACCGCTGAAGAGGTGTCTATCTATGAAGCGGGCGGTATTTTACAACGCTTTGCCCAAGACTTTTTAGAGGCCAGCCATTAGTGACTAGTGATGAGTCATAAGTCGTTATAGCTGCGTTAAATTTAACAAACATCAGCACAATGAATGCCTCTCACTCATTGTGCTGATTGATTTTAGGAAACATGATGTCTCATATTCCACAAATAAAAATTCCAGCAACCTATATGCGTGGTGGCACCAGTAAAGGGGTGTTTTTCAATCTAACTGATTTACCTAAATCCGCTCAAGTGGCTGGCGATGCCCGCGATGCCATGCTGCTTAGAGTCATCGGCAGTCCAGATCCTTATGGTAAGCAAACTGACGGTATGGGCGGCGCGACTTCAAGTACTAGCAAAACGGTAATACTGTCTAAAAGCGCCCACGCCGATCACGATGTTGATTACCTTTTTGGCCAAGTGGCAATTGATAAACCCTTCGTTGATTGGAGTGGTAATTGCGGTAATTTAACGGCGGCTGTGGGTTCGTTTGCCATATCCAATGGCTTAATTGACAGTAGCCGCGTACCTGAAAATGGTATTGCGGTAGTGCGTATATGGCAGGCCAATATCAGCAAAACCATAATTGCGCACGTGCCAATGGCTAACGGCGCAGTGCAAGAAACCGGTGATTTTGAATTAGACGGGGTGACCTTTCCTGCAGCCGAAGTACTGGTAGAGTTTTTAGCGCCAGCAGACGCTGATGCAGCGATGTTCCCAACTGGCAATGTGGTGGATGATTTAGTTGTGCCAGAGCTTAGCGCAAAAGGGATCCCATCCATTAAAGCCACTATGATTAATGCTGGTATTCCAACGATATTTGTTAATGCTGCCGACATTGGTTATGTGGGTAATGAGCTTCAAGATGACATAAACAATGATGATAGCGCATTAGCATTTTTCGAAAGCTTACGTGCCCATGGTGCAGTGCAAATGGGGTTAATTAAACACATTGATGAAGCCACAGCGCGCCAACACACGCCAAAGATTGCCTTTGTGTCGCCGCCAAGTGCATACAACTCATCAAGTGGTAAAGCGGTATTAGCCACTGATATTGACTTACAAGTGCGGGCATTATCAATGGGTAAACTACACCATGCCATGATGGGTACAGCAGCGGTAGCAATAGGCACGGCTGCTGCCGTTGAAGGCTCGCTAGTCAATCTTGCCGCTGGTGGACAAGCACGTACTTCAGTGGTGTTTGGTCATCCATCGGGCACTCTAAAAGTGGGCGCAGAAGCGACATTATCCAATGGTAGCTGGCAGGTGAATAAAGCCAGCATGAGCCGCAGTGCAAGAGTGCTTATGGAAGGTTGGGTAAGAATACCTGGTGATAGTTTTTAGGTTGTTTTTAGTGTTTGATTTGGCAGTTATCTTAACGGGATAACTGCCAGTTTAATTTTTTAAAGATTATCCGTTCGATGATACTAGCCTGTTCGCTTTAAAAATGCGACGCATTCAAACAAATCCTTTCTAGCTGAAGAGCTTAAAATAGGCTTAGAGGTTTTGCCCGTTGAGGGGGGGAGTTTTTGAGTCACAAGCTAGATCATTGAACGCGACTGAAACACTTATAAGTTCGCCGTTATAATCAATCACAGTGGATATTTTATCATTAGTGATATGGGTTACAATAAATGCAACATTTCAAAGTCTTCCTTATGTAGCGGCGCAATTTTAAATTCATGCCCCGGGCTGAATCGATTGATAGCTAGGTTATAGTTTTCTTTACCTATCTTTTGCCATCTAGGCGGGTTAGGGTCATTTATTGTCTTATCTGCTTGGTCTAAACTCTTTTCTAGATCCATAATACTTCCATGTTTCTATGAATTAACTCATAGGAACTAACTTAGCTGCTTTATGGAAAAAACATCAAAAAGTTACATTTCTAGCTCTATCTATATCTATTTGATCAATTGCTTGGCGGCAGTATCCATAGTTGAGATACCAACTACTCGTTATCCTCTCCCCATAACCTTAGTGCTAAGCCTGATGCGCGTGAGGTTACCTGTTTGCTGGCACGCTCAAATACATACGGTGTGCCTAAACAAATAAAATGCTCTTTGGCGCGAGTGATAGCGGTATAAACCAACTCTTTAGTCAGCAGCTGCCATTGGGCGTTACTGGGTTTTTGTGGTAACACAAAGGCGACTTTTTCAAACTCGCTGCCTTGGCTTTTATGTACGGTCATCGCAAAGCAACTGTCGTGATTGGGTAGCCTTGCAGGTTGTACTTTTAACAAGCTGCCATCGGCTTTAACAAAGTAGGCCATTAATTTTTCAGGCTTTTGCTCATCTTGCAAAATCAAACCAATATCGCCGTTGAATAAGCCTAAATTGTAATCATTACTTTGAATGATAATCGGTCTGCCAAGGTAAAATTCTTGAGTGGGTTTTATCCAATGGTTTTGTTTGAGCACATTAGTGATGGCGAGGTTCATGCCATCAACGCCAAATTCACCTGAGCGCATGGCACATAGAATGCGGAATTTATTGAAGGTATCAATAATCTCTTCTGCGCCATAAATACAGCTTAATTGCTGCGAGTAAGCATGCTGATTATCGAGCACTTTTTGCAAATACTCGGCATAAGCTGCCACTGCCGATTGCAATAACGGCAGACTTTGGGCATCGGGCTGATGCTCTATCCAAGTTAACTCTTGATGGCCGCACTGCCACTCACGGCGAATGCCGTTGATGTTGACATAGTTTACCGCATTGGCCAGCAAGCCAATGCCGCCATCACCTTTAAAGCGGTGGCTGTGCATCAGCATGCATAAATTGTCGCCGAGCATAGGTTTAGGATGAATAAACTGACTGGTATTTTGCTGAGTTAACTGCTGCAATAAGTTGGCTTGCTGCTCTGAATAGCGCATTCGCCATGGTGATGCATTAGCACTAAGATCGGCAGTCACTTTCAAACCGGCACAAATATCAGCCAATACAGCGCCTGCTTCAACGGATGCCAGCTGGTCTTGATCGCCCAATAATATTAGGCGGGCATTTTTAGGCAGGGCGCTTAATAGCTTATGCATCATAGGCAAATCCACCATTGATGCTTCATCGACCACCAATAAATCTAACCTAAGAGGGTTATCTTTGTGGTGTCTAAATAAGTGTGAGTTAGGGATCACTCCCAACAAACGGTGCAGCGTAGCAGCCTCTTCAGGAATTTTGCTTAGGGCATCAATTAGCTCTGGCTTAGCGGTTTGCTCAACTTGACTTACTAGCCGCGCTTTAGAGGCTTTAATGGACTCACTTAATCGCGCTGCGGCTTTACCGGTTGGCGCCACCAGTCGAATGGTTAAGGCTTTTTGAGTTAGCAGTAACAAGAGCAACTTAGTGACAGTGGTAGTTTTACCTGTGCCGGGGCCGCCAGTAATCACCGCTAAGGCTTTAGTTAGCGCCGTAGCAGTGGCCACTTTTTGCCAGTTGATGCTCTTGCTATTTACATCTGGTTTTTCATCGAATAAGTCATTCAAATATTGCGCTAGCGTTGCGGTATCAACAGTTAAGTTAACTTGTGCCAACTGGTTGAATCGGGCTGCCACTTGGGTTTCAAAGTGATAATACTTGTTTAAGTACAATCGGTTATGCTCAACAATTAATGGCTGGTTATCATCAGGTTGGCCGACACAGGCTAATGCTTCGATAGCGTCACTGAGTTGCTGGTGGGTTATTGTTAACTTGCAATGGGACTCTTGCTCGCAAAACGGATTATCAAGAGCGATATTATCGATAACTAAGCAGCTGTGCTGACTTGATAATTGCTGGCTTAATAGCGCACAGATTAATAATAAAAACTCATCAGCAGTGTCATTTTTGGCATCAACTTGAGCGAGCTGAGAGTTGGCCATTTCAAGGGCGAAGTGACGATCAAGTGGGGTAATTAACCCTTGTTGTTGCCAATTTTTAAGTAACTGAGTCATTGGGGCGCTAAGGGTAATCATTATTTTTGCTCCAATGCATTGTTGTTTGAAAATAGTGCATCTAAATCAGTGATTAAGGCCAATGGCGGTTTATCAAAAAATATTCCTGCGCCTGAAGCTTCTGGGCTCATACCACGTAAGAAAAGGTAAAAACTGCCGCCTATATGACGCTGGTAATCATAACTTGGCATTCGCAAAGATAAGTAACGATGCAGTGCCAAGGTATAAAGAATATATTGCAAATTATAACGGTGGCTACTGATGGCTGTCGCCATCGCATTATGGTCATAACATGTTAAATCGTCACCCAAATGGTTAGATTTATAATCGGCAATAAAATACTGGCCTTTATACTCAAAGGTTAAATCGATAAAGCCTTTTAACATGCCTTGTAGCTCGTCAAATTCAAGCCCTGCATCATAACCATATTGTTGTAACAACTGATTTAACTGCTGAGATTTTAATTGGCTAATGGGCAGATAAAACTCCATCTCAACTAATTTTTGCTCTGGGGCTAACTGGGCTAATGTCAGTGGCAAACCATGATCATTTAATAGCTGATTATCTTGCGCTGCATTATTGGTAATGAGCGGGCTATGAAGGATTTGTTGATACCACTGGATTAAGGTATCTGTCCATATCTCTTGGTCAAAACCATATTGCTCCATGGCTTTGGGTAAGGCTTGTGGCAATTCAACCTCAGCATTGGTGAAATCAAATAGCTCTAACACCAAATGCATGAAGCTACCGGCATTGGCGCCGCGCTCGAAGGTAAAACGATTAATCGCGTTGTTTTCAACATCAGTGTCAAAAGGGTTGATGTCAGCTGCGGATTCAAATTGTGGCAGGGTTTCTTGGCTAAAGTCTTCATCGTCGGCACCCGGAGAGACTTTTTCATGGGCAAGGTGTTTCACCAAACCTGAGTAACTGCCAACTCGCCATGGGGTGTGGTAATCACGCTGCAAGGTTTTTGCCGCTAACTGTTGCGACTGGCCATTAAGTTCAGTGAGCGCTGAGTCATCAATCGCCTCTAGCTGAACCACGCTAATGGCATCGGGCACTGGCGCGCTGGTTTTTATGGCCTGTGCATGTTGTGATAACAACTCAAAATCACAATCTTTAGTGGTGATCCCCAATAAATAACCAATGGCGGTTTCGTATAAGTGACTACTTACCCCAGCTTTAAGCATGCGGCTATGGTTGGCAATGTATAAGTAACACACATAAACCGGACGGGTGAGCGCCACGTATAACAGACGTAAATCTTCAGCGAGGTTTTCTTGTTTGTATTGCTCCCAGCCTTCTTTCGTGCCCTCAACATCCCAAACTAATTGGTCATTTTTATGGTAAAGCATAGGCGCAGGCTTTTTGCGATTATCCCGCGCGAGACTAATAAATGGCACCATACAAACGGGATATTCAAGCCCCTTACTTTTATGAATGGTAACGATTTGCACCAGATTTTGTTCGCTTTCAAGGCGCAATTGCTGCTCATCATTGCCTTGAGCATCAATCAGTTGTTGCTCAAACCAATTCATTATCGCGCTGCTACCATCAAGTTCGGTGGCTTTTTGCTGCAGTAGTTCGCACAAATGGCGGAAATCGGTGAGTCGGCGCTCGCCACTTTCAGCATTACTATTAGCACTACTATCAACACTACTATCAGCCATACTATCTGAGTTGCTGTCGACGCTTGGGCTAAGCTGTTTACTTAAATAGCGCTTAATCAGCTGGGTTTGGTTAGCCAAACTTAACAGCGCAGGCATGATGCCGCGCTTAAGCCAGGTTTGATGCCAATCAGCAAATTGGTCCAGTAAGCTTTGTCGCTGCTCTTCATCTTGATTAAACAGATGAATTTGCTGGGCGCTGTAACCCATAAGCTCAGTGGCAAGTGCTGCGCGAAGGCAGCGCTCATCTTTCGGGTTAGCAATAGCCCGTAAAATTATCGCCAGTTCAAAGGCCTCTTGGGTGTTAAATACGCTATCTCGGCTTAAAAATACTGCGCCAATATTACGCTCGCTTAAGGCTTGCTTCATCACCGAGGCTTCATTTTTATCGCGCACTAACACGGCAATATCTTTGGCGATGAGCGCTGTGCCATTCATATGGCATTGCTCAGTTTGCGCTTCAGTTAATAAACGTTTTATTTCACTGGCAGCATCATTCGCCAGTAGATGACGGGCAGTAGTTTTATTTAAGCCGCTTTCACCTTCGCCAAGCAGTTTAATTCGCAGCGCTGATTTGTCTTCAGTGGCTTCAGTGAGCTTTTTATTGTCAGCGCTGGCTGGGGTATCAACCACATCATAAGGGATCGCATCACTGATAAATGGATCCTGATGTTGGCTAAAGAGCTGGTTAACCCCATTGACCAGTGCCGTGGATGAGCGGTAATTGGTTTCGAGGTTATAGTGCGCTTTAGTTTGCTTACGGGCATGGATATAGGTATGAATATCGGCGCCGCGAAAGGCATAAATGGCTTGTTTGGGATCGCCAATCATTAATAAACTTAAACTATCAAGCTGGGTTTGCTGCTGATAAATGGTTGAGAAAATAGTAAATTGCAGCGGATCAGTATCTTGGAATTCATCAATTAATGCCACCGGAAAGCGTGTTGCAATGGCTTTGGCTAAATGGTGTGCGCTGGATTCAGTAGCAGTTGATTCAGTATCAGTTGATTTAGTAGCAGTTGATAAGGCATCAGCCAAGGTGATCAAGAGATCATCTGGGGTCATTAAGTTGCGCTGGGCTTTTTGCAGCATAAATCGCAGCCGAATACCGTCACGGGCGCGAATTAAAAATGATGGCTTTATTTGCTGGATAAGTGCAAATAATCGCTCGATATGATCGAGCAGCGGCGCATCATTTGCGCTGGGGATAGTGCCATCTTTATTGAGTTTTAACTCAGATAGCGCCAGCATTTCTAAATCTTTAACTGGCGGCAGGCCATTGCCGAAGCTAACCCAATTGGTTAAGCGATCATACATGGCCGCAAGCTTTGGATAATCATCGGCTTTTTTGCCGAATCTCGCGCCATTGAGCGGTAAGCTGTGTAGCAGTTCCAGTTCTTTTTCACTGTCTGTTGGCCAGCGCTTTTTAAAGCGAGCAAGGCTTTGAACTAATTCATCAGCTAACTGGTTAAACTCTTTCGCCACAAACGGGATATTGGCTTGGCTCGCGCCGAGTAACGGTTTAAGTTGCCAAGCCAAGCTATCAGGGTCGCCAAACTCGTTATCAATCACTTGGGCTAATACTTGTGGCAGTGGGTAGCAGGTCTCACGCCAAAAATCACGCACGGCATGATGTAAAAACTCACTGTCATCGAGAGTAAATTCTGACTCGAATAATAGCGATGACTCAAACGCCATGTCAGATAAAATGCGTTGACAAAAACCGTGAATGGTAAAAATCGCCGCTTCATCTAGTGACTTTAGTGCTAAATCTAACCGTCTTAGGGCAATTGCCCGCTCAGACTCTGGTACTTGTTGGTACAGCGCCTCTACAAATTCATCATTGGTGTCTAAGCCAATAAAGCACTTAAAGGCCACTTGAATACGTTTACGAATTCGATCCCGCAGCTCTTCGGTGGCGGCATTAGTAAAGGTCACCACTAAAATCTGTTCACAGGTGAGCGGCGCTTTATCTTTATCGCCCAGTAATAGCCGTAAATACAGCCCAGAAATGGTGTAGGTTTTACCTGTGCCAGCACTGGCTTCAATTAAGCTTGAACCTGCAAAAGGCAGTGTTAGCGGATTAAGCTTGCTGACTTTTGAGTGAGTTTCTTTGCCATTAGCGATTTCAGAGTCAGTCATTTCGGTGTTAGCGGCCTCTAACTTGCTAGCATTGTCATTAATTTGAGTCATTAGGCTTTGCCCCCTTTAATTACAGAGAGCTTAGGTGGTTGGATAGCATATTCGTCAAGCTCGGCGAGGGTGCCTTTGTGATAAATACTCAACATAGGTTGCAGTAACATGGTGGCTGTTTTGCCAAATTCAGCTTCAGTAAAGTCTTCAGGAAAACTAAATAAACGGCGATTATGGGGATCGTTCCCTTCACCAAAGCCTGATTGTTCATCAAGCCATAATGGCTCGGCAGCTTGCAGTTTTTCCATATGATCACCATCGGCTTCAACATAGGCTAACGCGGTGCGCGGCATAAAGCATAACGGCTGGGCTTGGCCATTGAGATAAGCTTGAATAAATTGCTGTAATAATTGCTGAGCGGACTCTGGCGTAATTGCGCTAAAGGCATGAAAATGGCCAATATCCAGCAGGTAACTGTTTTTCTCAACCCCTGCGGCATTAAGGCATAAATGGCGCAAATACACCCTGACAAAATCACGGCCATGGGCAGTGCCAGGGCGATAATTTATTTGCCCTTTAGCGTAAATATCATCGATGCGGCCAATAAGGTTAACGTTAATGCTTGATTGAGTGCTGTCTAAAGCCTCGCTGTTTAGCGGCGTTAGCCCTTCAAACTGTAAATCAATATCCACTTCCTGACTGTGGCTCTTATCGCCTGTGAGATAGAGCACCCGACCAATGACGTATTTAATGTCGTTTTGATAGCGATTAAGCAGCACATCATCAAAGGGCGCCATGGGTAAACTGCCACTGGCTTTTAGCTGGTTGATAAACTCAATGTCAGCGTGTTCAAGTTGGTGATGCACTGCACTGTCAATCATTGCTGATTGCAATTTATAGCGCTCTAATGCATCTAAGTTAAATGGCTCGTCGTTATCGTCAGCTTGAATTCGTAAATTAAAATCAATTTTTAAACTGCGATTGAAAAAGAATTGCGCTGGGCTTCTGAAAAAGCGTAATAATGCCGACAATTCAAGTTGCACAATGGCGCTGCCATCGTCGGCAACAGCATCAAATGGGTTGTCATCGTTGGCTAAATCTAACGGCTTAAGGCGGTTAAAGAAGCGGGCATTATTAAGTAAGTGGTTCGCATCTGCGATACTTGGCGGGCACCACTGATGATTATAACTTTGCTGCAATTTAGTTTGCTGAGTTGCAGTAAACAATTTGGCATCAAAGGGTTGCAGCGGTTGCTGCTGGATTAAATGGCTTAATATTGCTTTATCGGCGTTATTAACTTCAACGCTTTCACGTAAGCCTTGGCCGATTTCGAGTTGAGGCTCATTATTTGTAGTGAAATAATAGTCAGCAAAATAACACAGCTGGCAATACTCGGTTAGCTCTGACACCAACATTGAGGGAATTCGTTCAGCGTTATCACGCTCAGAGTGGCCAATGTAGCTGATATAAAATTGCTCTCTGGCAGACAATAAAGCTTCTAAAAACAGGTAACGATCGTCTAATCGGCGGGAACGGTCACCTTTAATAGCGCCATTGTGGGCCATTAAGTCAAATCCAACAGGGTGTTGTACTCGTGGATACACCCCATCATTCATACCCAGTAAACATACCACTTTAAAAGGAATTGAGCGCATCGGCATCAAGGTACAAAAGTTCACACTCCCTGCAAGGTAGCGCTGACCAACTCGAGATTCATTAAGGTTTTGATTAAACCATTGCTTGAGCACTTCAACATCGAGTTCACCTTGATGACCGGCGTCTTCAAGCTCGGTACTTAAGGTGACTAAGGCTTCGCGAATGGTTTGAACTTGCTCGCGCTCGTCATCATCAGCATCAAAGAAAACCTCTAATAAAGCTTGTAGCTGCGCGATACGTTCAAGGGTTGGACATTGGCTAGCCAGTTGCAGTTGATATTCGTCAATGGCCTCTAAGAAATTGAGTAAATAGCCAAGAATTTGCGCAGACTGGCCTTCAACACCTTGTACTAGCAGTGAATCGTTATAAAGCGCTGATTCATCATTAAAAGCATAACCTTGAATTAAGCGGCTAATACCAAATGCCCAAGAGTTCTGCTTAAACGCTGGTACTCCTTGTTGCAATCGGGTTTTTTCATCACGGCCCCAACGCACGTTGGCATCATCTAGCCAACGTCTAATAAGCTGCAGAGCATCATCATCGAGCTGAAATTTTCGTAAAATTGCTGGGACTTCGAGAATACTGATAATGTCAGTGAGGCCAAAACGGCTTTGATTAATATTGAGTAAATTCAAAAAGCTGTTAATTAGCGGTGACTCTTGAGCTGCGCCTCTATCGGCAATGGCATAGGGAATATAGTAGTTGGCTGTTTTGCCTGAGTCTTGATTACTTCGATGTAAACCGCTATTGCTGGTGCCAAATACTGCATCAATATAAGGCGCATAAGCTGCCACGTCGGGCATCATCACCACGATATCTTTGGGTTTTAGTGATGCTTTACCGTTGTCATTCGCATTGCTTGACAGTAACTCGAGTAAATGATCGTGCAGGGTTTCGACTTCTCGTAGCGGGCTATGGCAACTGCGCAGGGTAATTGATTGGTCTTGCTGGCTTAACGAGCGTCTATTGGCGACATTTTGATAAAGTGCTGCATCAGGGCCAAGGGCTTGGCCTAGAGTTTCCATTTGCAGAATATCGTATTGCACCCCTTGGAGTAGATTTAAACTGTCAGGGGATTGTTCGGGCTCGATATAGCAGTCGTAACTAAAGTCAGTGTGTTCTGGCGGTAGTTCGAGCATTAAATCCAGTAATTCACGGCCCATTTTGCCATTGTTAGCCAGGATCGGATTACCCACTTCGAGCTTTTCTTCCCATTGCTCGCCTAACTGCTTTTTATCAACATATTGCAGCGCCATTCTTGCGCGAGCTTTAGGGTCAACAATATCGCCCCAGTAATGCTGACAAGGGCTTAAGGAAAACATAATCACTTCAATGCGTTCAGCCAAGTGATACAGCACTAGCAAGGTTTGTGGCGGCATAGAAGAAATACCAAACACAAATAATCGCTCAGGTAGCGACTTAATTACAGTGTCAGGGTTTTGCAGTGCAGCAATTAAGTGTTGATGTAAGTTGGCGCGATGATAAGTGCTGGCATGAAGGTGGTGCTGGTTATATTCAATCAGTGCCCGCCAGAGCTTAGGTTGCCAACGCTGGTTTTCTTCCAGCTTCAGCGGATGCTCGTTTTGCTCCCAAGCTTGAATCCACTCAGGGCGATACACTAAGTATTGGTCAAAAATATCGGCAATACGGCCACATAATTGATACAGCTTAATGGCATCAAAACTGCCAGCTTGGATATAGGGTAGCGCTTCATCTGTATGGTTGGTGTGCTGATTTTCAACCGGAGCTAAATAGGCTTGTAGCGGCGCAAAGTCAGGGTCATCAAGTAATGGCGGCAGTAAATCCATTAACTTCCACGTCATCGCCGCTTTAGTAAAGGCATTATCTTTAGGCACATCTGGCAGCAGTTCATGGCATAACTGCCAGGTAAAACTCGACGGCAGCGGAAAGGACAGGGCGGCAGCAATACCATTATATTTAGCCACTTCTAAGCGCAGCCAAGTCGACATCCCCGGACTTTGCACCAAGATATGTTCATTTGCGAGTAAATTAGCGTTATCAAGGGGGATAGCGAGCATTTTAGACAGTTGTTCTGACAGAACTTCCATCTGATTTGATTGAATTAATCTAAGCATTAATTGACTCTACAAATGATGATAAAAACCATTCTAAGAGGTTGTTATTAGGTTTGAAAGGCTTTTATCACATCTAGGGTTTAAGCGCTAAATAAGCAACCAAATTACATGGAGTTTGGTTGGCAAAACTCCTGTTTTTTTCTATAGGATTTATTGATTGAAGCTAAATTTTAATTCAATAATTTACTTGATTATTAATTGAGATCCACTCCCAAAAAAACAACAAGTAGCCTGTTTACTCATGTTTATAGGCAAACAAGCTAGAGAGTATATTAATGAGACTGAGTCAGTTTATAAAGCCAATGAATAGGTAGCTGGCTAGAATCACTGCTACCCAAAGCACCATGTTGCCAGATGGATAGTCGCTCGAGATAAAGCTCCCCCCCCCTTTGTATTGGCGCGCTAAAAACTGCTGACATTGGTCTAACTTCCCACGAATTGATTGACGAATTTCGCCATCCACTTTCCAAATGACTGCAAATATGCGCTGCAGTGCATTAGGCACTAAGCGCCTGTATACCCAATCTACATCAAGGTGAGTAGAGCGAAGCTCTGGTGGATATTTACCTTTGAGATTGAGCCAAACGAACGCTAATGCTGAAAACAGTAATAACTGAGTCTGAGCGAGTACATGGGTCGCATCATATGGGTTGTAACCCGTATCGTATGGCAGCAGAGAATAAAGCGCTGCAGGATAAATACCAATACCAATACATAGACAGGCAGCGATAAACATTGCTGTTAACATATTGAGCGGTGGATCGTTGGCTCGAATACCCGAGTCATGGGCAAAGAAGGCAAAGTAAGGGATTTTGATCCCCGCGTGATGAAAAACACCTGCTGACGCAAACAGTAGCATTAACCAGACCCAGTCATGGCCAGTTTCCATTGCGGCAGACATCACCATGGATTTACTGACAAAACCGCTAAACAGAGGGAATGCAGAAATGGAGGCCGCACCAACAATACACAGTATCGTGGTTTTTGGCATGGTCTTATAAAGGCCGCCGAGATCGGAGCCATTTATACGCCTTGTCATATGCAGTACGGCGCCCATACTCATAAACAACAAGCCTTTAAAAATGACATCGTTAAAAGCATGAGACACTGCACCATTTAATGCCAGCGAAGTCCCGATCCCGATGCCGACGACCATAAAGCCTACTTGGTTAATCAAACTATAGGCAAGCACTCGGCGAAGATCGTTTTCAATCACCGCAAAGAAGATTGGGAAACAGGTCATTGTAGCGCCAATGTATATCAGCAACTCAGTGCCAGGGTAAGCCCGAGCAAGTGCATAAACCGCCACTTTAGTGGTAAATGCGCTGAGTAACACTGTACCGGTCGGCGTCGCTTCAGGGTAAGCGTCGGTAAGCCAAGTGTGAGCAAAAGGAAAAGCACACTTAATACCGAAGGCAATAAAGATAAGCCATCCTGCAATGCTATCTAGGCCGATATAGTCAAAGGCTAGGCTACCGGTTTCAGAGATATAAAACAGCGCACCTATCAGCAAAATAACCCCAGAGAGAACCTGCATGATGAGGTAGCGCATTCCCGCGCTATATGCTGCTGGAGTACGACGAGCCCAAACTAGAAATACTGAGGTAAATGCCAACAGCTCCCAGAACACAAACAAGGTAAGTAAATCACCCGCAAACACCGCACCAATAGCGCTACCTGCGTACAGCATAGCGGCAACTTGTTGCACTGTATCTTTAACGTGCAATGAGTAGACGATGCCAATAAATGCGGCAATATGGAAAATATAGCCAAACATCAGGCTTAATTTATCTGCGCGATAAGGGATTAATTCATAGTCTAAAAACATCAATTGCAAATGGACGCCTTCTGGCACAGTCCACAAATGCAATCCGCTGATCACTGGAATCGCTATCATCAAGGCACCGCGCAGCTTTCCACGAGTTGTAGCAGCAATCAATCCGCCAATGATAAACAGCACAAACGGCGGTAACTCAAGCATCCACATTGCGATCACCTTTATTGTTAGCTTCTTTGGCGTGGCCATCGCTGACGTCGACTATTTCAATTTTGCTATTATCAAGCTCTTCAACGGGTCCATAATAATCTTCTGGGCGCATCAAAAAGGTACGCATCCAGCTGGCGACTATGACCAAGATGACGCAGCCGACAAAGCCATAGATAGGATAAAACGCTGGCAGGTTTTCCCAGCTATGATAAACATGGCGATGAATAACAAAATCAAGTGCCACAAGCAATGCACAACAGGTATATAACAGGTATAAAACCCGCTGAATGTTTTTCGGTTTATCAAAGAGATATTGCTTCTCATTGTCCATGGCTAACTCCAGATACAGTCAAGATAGCTTTCGCCAACTCATAAACGGGCTGTGGATGGATGAACATAATCAAGCAGCCTAGGGATGTGATAATTAATGCGATTAATGAAGCCATTGGTGCTTCTTTAATATCTGTACTTGATGACTTATACCCTTTACCGGGGAAAAACGCATGGTAAGGAATAGGTAGTAGGTAGGCGATGTTGAGTAATGAACTGAGCATTAAAGCAACCATGACAACCCAATAGCCGGTTTCAATAGTGCCCATCAATAGGAACCATTTACTCCATGTCCCTCCGGCTGGTGGAACGCCGATAATGCTAAGGCTGGCAATAAAAAAAGCGCCCATGGTGATTGGCATGGCAAAACCTAAGCCGCGCATTTCGCTTACCTTAGATTTATGGCTAGCCACCAAAATGGCGCCAGCACAAAAGAATAGGGTAATTTTGCCAAAGGCATGGGAGGCAATATGCATTGAACTACCAATCACACCCGATGAAGTAGCTAGCAGTGCCCCAATAGTGATATAGCCGAGTTGGCTCACTGTTGAGTAGGCCAATCTGGCTTTTAAGTTGTCTTGTCGCATCGCCACGATTGAAGCTAAGAGCACTGAAAGGGTAGCTAAATAAAGTAAAAATTCAGTAGTTGGTAATTGGGGGAGTAGGTCGAGTCCAAAAATGAAAATACACACCTTCAATACCGTAAATACCCCTGCTTTTACTACCGCTACAGCATGAAGCAGGGCGCTGACCGGTGTTGGTGCCACCATCGCTGCGGGTAGCCAGCGATGAAATGGCATAATGGCAGCCTTACCAATGCCAAATATAAATAGCATTAGGATTATGCCTGCAATGGTGGTATCCACATCGGCATCAAATACGCCGCCTGCTGTAAATTCAAGGGTGCCAGTCACAAACCAAGTTAAGATGATGGCCAGTAAGAAAAAGGCGATAGAGGTAGTGAGCAAGATACCGAGGTAGACACGGCCACCTTGTTTGGCCTTGTCTGTACCTGCGTGAGTCACCAGCGGATAGGTTGATAGAGTGAGCACTTCGTAAAAGATAAACAGAGTAAACAGGTTGGCTGAAAAGGCGAGCCCCATCACTGCACTAATCGCCAAAGCGAAACAGATATAAAAGCGAGTTTGGTTATCCTCATTATGGTCACGCATATAGCCGATGGCGTAAATGGTGGTGATTAGCCAAAGAAAACTGGCAATGAGAGCAAACAGCATACCGAGCGGTTCTACGACAAAACTCACCTCTAAATCAGGCATCAGCTCCCACCATGAGACCTCAATACTGGCACCAGCCATGAGGGCTTGGTAGATATTGATTACGCAGTAAAGCACCATAAGGCTGATACTGATGGTGATAGCCTCACGCAGGTTAGGTTTCTTTCCTGTTGCTGCAATTGCAAAGGTTGCCAGTAAAGGCAATAAGATAGTTAGCTGTAACATCAGCGGCAAAGATGGATTCATGGGGTTATTCCAAACAAACTTTGAGAAGCCGCCTGTGCAACTTGCACGCTTAGGCGAGTATCTATACCGAAATAAATATTAGCGAAAATGAGCGCCCAAATAGGGGCGAGGAAGGTCCAAGGCGCCTCTTTGACAGTTTCACACCCATTAAGTGGCGGCTTGAAGTAAGCCATTTCTACAATACGCCAGATATAGATAATCGCCAGCAGTGATCCCAATAGAATAAGAACGGCCACTGGCCACATACCAGCCTCAACACTGGCGATAAGCAGATACCATTTACTGACAAAACCGACGGTCAATGGCACACCAATCAAACTGAGCCCACCAATAACGATGGCTGACATGGTCAATGGCATTTGTTTACCTAGGCCTTGGAACTGTTTGAGCTGGACGCTGCCAATGCGGTACATTACAGCGCCTAATGCTAAAAACAGCGCGCCTTTCATTAAGGCATGGTTAAACAAATGTAGTAAGGTGGCCATAATGCCGGTACTGGTATTAATCGAGTAGCCAATGATCATATATCCCACCTGAGCGATACTTGAGTAAGCTAAGATGTGTTTCACATTTTGCTGATAAATAGCCGTGATAGATGCGGCAAAAACACCTATAAGACCAAGCACCATTAAAATACTTTGCAGGGGCAGGGTGGTGAATGAGAAAGAGATGCCAAGTACGGTAAAAGTAAAACGAATGAGCAGATACACAGCAACCTTAGTTGAGGTTGCTGCTAAAAATGCTGTCACAATTGAAGGTGCATAGGCATAAGCATTAGGTAGCCACAGGTGCAGTGGAAATAACGCCAGCTTTAAGCAGATCCCGACAATTAAAAAGGCGAATGCTGCAAATACTGTACGGGTGTGGCCAACATCAACTAACCTAACAGCTAAATCGCTCATGTTTAGCGTGCCCGTCATTTGATAGAGCATGCCAATACCAATCAAAATAAAGGTGGCACCAATGGTACCCATTATCAGGTATTGGTAGGCAGCCCACAGTGCTCGTCTATCTTTACCCAAGGCAATTAAGGCATAGGAGGACAGTGAGGAAATCTCTAAAAATACAAATACATTAAAGGCATCACCGGTTGCCACAATGCCGAACATGCCGGTTAAAGACAGCAGGTATAAGCTGTAAAATAAGGTGTGGCGGTCTTCGTCTAACTCTTTTTGTATGCTGGTGTTAGCGGCAAACAACACCACAGTACCTATGGTGGAGATGATTAGCAGTAAAAAGGCGTTCAGCTTATCGATGCGATATTCAATGCCCCAAGGTGCTTCCCAACCCCCAAGTTCATAGGTAATGGTGCCAGACTTCATGACCTCAATTAGTAATATTATGCTGTTGATACAGGTAGCACTGCACACCAATAAGGCAAATATCCACACAAGTTTGGAGCGATTTAGGAACCAGCATAGCGGGGCTGCCATTAGCGGCACCACAACTTGTAAAACAGGCAGGTGAGCTAACACTATGATTCGTCCTCGTTGAGCTGATCTTGTTTTTGGATCTCATCTTCTTCTATACAGCCATAGGCTTCTTTGATTCTGATCACCAGTGCTAGACCAAGCGCTGTGGTCGCAATACCCACCACAATGGCAGTTAGAATTAACACATGGGGCAGCGGGTTAGAGTAATCACTGATCCCTTCAGCCAATATCGGTGCGCTACCACGCTCGACCATGCCGACACTGATATAAAAAATAAACACTGAGGTTTGAAAAATGGTGAGTCCAACTAACTTCTTAACCAAGTTTCCATGGGCGATAACGATATAAAAGCCAATCATCATCAACAATACGACGATCCAATAGTTATAGAGTCCGAGAAACATCCAGCTCCCCTTTTTTATCTGAGCTGTTTTTCTCAGCTTGAATTTGAGCCTGAGCTTGTCTGCGGCCATCAAAGTTGAAAAAGATGCTTAACATCACCGAAGCGACAGTGATGCCCACGCCTAATTCAATCAGCAGTATGCCTAAGTGCTGGCCATCAATCGGATTTTCAGCCAGTACGTTGTAATCTAAGAAGTTAGCCCCATTAATCATGGAAACAACTCCGACACTGGCATAGAGCAAAAGCCCAACAGCAGCAAGCAATTGAATTAGCGCCGGATTAAATACCTTTTTAGCGGTATCTAAACCAAATAGCATGGTATAAAGAATAATCGCAGCAGCGAAGATAACACCTGCTTGAAATCCGCCACCAGGCCCAAAGTCACCATGGAATTGTACATACAGTGCAAATAACAAGATTAAAGGAATAAGTGTTTTACTGACGATGCGCACCACCATGTGGCGCTCATGCATTTGTTCTTCTGTTGGCTCTTCAGATTGAATTTTTTTACGGCGACGAGGCAGTGATAACAGCGAAAGCACGCCAATACCTGCGGTAAAGATAACGGCTACTTCACCTAAAGTATCAAAGGCTCGGTAGCTCCCTAATACTGACGTCACAATATTAGGCACACCTACCTCGTCCATCGAGTCATGAATATAGCGCGGGGCAACATGTTGATGCACTGGCGCATCAACAGTGCCAAAATAAGGCATATCTAGGGTGCCATAGATCAGCATGCTACCAGTGACGAGTACAACAAACAGTGCAAGAAAGGGTTTATGCCGCTTTGGCGCCTCTTTTCGGCCAGTCATGGTAATGGCGGCTAGCATGAGTAAGCCTGATATTCCTGCACCTACAGACGCTTCGGTAAAGGCAACATCTACAGCGTCGAGTACCACAAAGAAACAGGCTGATAATAAGCCATAAATTCCGGTTAACATGACGACCGCTAATAGATCTCTCATGCGAACGATAGCGATGGCGATGACCACTAAAAAGATTAATAGTATTACATCTACTAAGGCTTCGATGGCTTGTTTCCTCCCTGAGGATCAGGCTTATCTTTTTGCGGTAATAGGCCATTATGTAATGCCGCTTTTGCTAAGGCATGACTAGCAGAAGGGTTGATAAAGAGTGTGAATACTAAAATCAATACCAACTTAATGAGTACTAAACCATTTGGGCTTTGCAGCATTAACCCTATCAGGATTGAGCTTGCACCTAAGGTATCGGTTACGCTTGCAGCGTGCATTCGGGTGTAAAAATCAGGGAAACGAATAATCCCTATACCACCAGAAAAACAAAGGAAGCTACCAATTAGCAGGCATAAACCACTGCTTATTTCGAGTAAGAGATTCATTTCTTCCTCTTCTTGGTTAAATGAGATTTATAGGGAGTCACTTTGAACTCGGCTGAGTCTGAATAGCGTAAAACGCCGATGACGCTGATAAAGTTAATGAGGGCATAAACAAGGGCGATATCGAGAAACTCTGGGCGTCCCATTAAAAAGCCCAATAGCGAAATAAGCAGTATGGCTTTAGTACCAAAAGAGTTGAAAGCTAATATTCGATCATAAAGCGTCGGGCCGGCAATACAGCGAATGATTGCCAGTAGCATAACAACGAGAATAGCGATGGTGGCAGTAGCTAACATTAGTCTTCAAGCTCCCTTACCCGGCGGTCCATCTCTCCGGCTTTTAGTGCGTCGATACCATCTTTATGTAAAGCATGAACAGTAAGCTTGTCATCAATTAAGTCTATCGCTACTGTGCCAGGGGTTAGGGTAATGGAGTTGGCGTAAATGACTTTATTAATATCTGAGCATTGGCGAGTGTCTATGGTAGTGAGTGTTGAAGAGATACTGCTGTTACCCAGCCAGATATGTTTAACCACACTAATATTAGATAAAATAACTTCTTTCACTAACCATATCGTATAGCCTGGCATATTGGCATTTAGACGGATTGGGTGCGTTTCTTGGTCGATAACATCCATTTTTTGGGCAATATAAAGCACCAGCATGATTGAGCCAGCACCCAGTGATAATAAAAGCGGGTTAGTGTAATTTGAGTTAATCCACCAAAATAGGGCTAAGGTTAATAACAGGCTAAGCCTATGGCTTGGAACAACGCCGCTTTTATTTTTTTGTGTCATATTATTTAATGCTTCGTGTTAGTTAACTCCAGTACAAAACCTGGCGAGTTTTAAAATTATTATGGTTAGCTTTTTACTCGTTAATCATTTTGCTCGCATGACGATTCATCAGCTAATGCTTGATATACTTGCCTGTGAAGGTCATTAAAAGAATCTGTAGATGGAGACAGTTGGTTAATTGTTCGATCGACTATCTGCTGAACCAGTTGTTCTCGAGTTATATCTGAGGGTATACATACGATTGTAGGTAGCTTTTTGGATGTCTGTGTACCAACTCGAGTGCGGTAAGCTCTGTCAGCAAATCCTTCGGTATTGTTTCTAAGTTCGTATTGCTGACTCGTATTTAATGCACCAGCAAGAAAGCCCTGAATATAGTAAGTACATGGCATAGCCGAAATGGTGGCTGATTCGTTATTTAGCGACTTACAAGATGATAGAACAAGTTTTTCTTCATTTTTAGCGTTATTTGAGGATGCGGAAAGCGAAAAAGTAACACTGAATGTAAATAGTACTAAGAGCTTTATGAGCGACATATAACCTCCTTTTATAATTCTATTAATTTTAATATCACCTAGTGAAATATTTCAGTGCAGTACTCTTTAGGCGACTTTGTTTAGCTTCGTATCATGCATTTCTTGCTTGCAATGATATTTCAAGATTATTACGTTGCGCAAAGCTGTTACTAGCAACATGCTGATTACTTTTTGCTAACCAATACTCTTTATTTATAACATGAATTATCCAAATTTAAATGCTTAGTAAGTGTAAACTGTATATTTTTTTGATTTTGAGCAGGTTACACCAGCTATAGAAAGGCTCTAGCAAGGGCTACGCACTTGGTTATTGCTAATTTTACTCAGTTAAGGTTTTATATGACTTGTGGCTTTAGTGAGTATGTAAGTTTGAAAATAGAGTGAGGTTATTAGCTTGGTGAAGCTAACTTCTAGATCTAGTACTGGCTGACTGCCAATGGGTTTTTAACCGCTTCAAATTGCAACCTTTTTAAGCGCTTAGCCCCATCAATGAGTTTGAGAATAGGCTTCGGTGTTTAACTGACTTAGCTTGATAATACCTATGGTATAAAGGCTTTAAAGGCACTCTGTTGACGCATAAATTTGTTAAAGCTGAAGTCCTTAATGAGTTTGAATTAAAGACGGTTAATGATTGTATTGCGCTATATCGAGAGCGTTTAACTGATATTAGTTGGTTTATGCGTTCCTTGAGTGAACCCATTGCTAGAATGGCCAATAAAGAAGATAAGTGTACAGGCCGTTTTTGGGAAGGGCGGTTTAAATCTCAAGCCTTGTTAGATGATGCGGCCGTACTCGCCTGTATGGCGTATGTTGATTTGAATCCAATTCGCGCGCAAATGGCTGCAACACCTGAAACTTCAGATTACACCAGTATTCAACGACGCATAAATTCAGCGATTAAAGGTGAGCAACCAAAAGAGTTAATACCATTTGTAGGAAATGAACGTTTAAATATGCCTAATGGACTGATGTTTAGTGTTAAAGACTACATTGTGCTGGTTGAAGATACAGGGCGGATTATTCGAGAA
>NZ_JAUOSH010000070.1:0-2488 GCF_030548765.1 Shewanella sp. 3_MG-2023
TCCCCTAGGGGATTCGAACCCCTGTTACCGCCGTGAAAGGGCGGTGTCCTAGGCCTCTAGACGAAGGGGACCCGGACATATTGTTTCACTTCTAATATAACGAAGACCTATAAGTAACACTTTAGAAGGCTATTAAAGTGAAACCGCCGTGCTCTTAATAAAAATAGCGCGGTGTCCTAGGCATCTCTTCTTTAATCGAAGGGGACCCGGACTGCATTAAACTCTGCAAAAAGTGAATAACTCATTAAGTTCTGTAGGCTAAAACTTAACGCTTGAATTGTTGTAAAATTGGTGGAGCTACACGGGATCGAACCGTGGACCTCTTCGCTGCCAGCGAAGCGCTCTCCCAGCTGAGCTATAGCCCCTCAACTTTACAAATTGCATTTGGACATGCTGCGATAAATAATCACATCGTGTCTCAAGTACGGGGCGCATTCTATGCAGCCTGCCCAAAAGTGTCAACTCGTTTTTTAAGAATTTATTCTAGCTGCTACAAAATCAATCGCTTTGGATATTCTTTGTTCGCAACGAGCCTTTCCAATGAGAAATAAGGTTAAATCTACAGCAGGTGACATTCCGGCGCCTGTAACAGCGACACGTAAAGGCATTCCAACTTTACCCATTCCTACTTCAAGTTCTGCTGCGGTGTCTTCAATTGCTTGATGAATTGCTTCAACAGACCAATCAGATAGAGCAGAAATTTTTTGTTGGATTAACTTAAGTGGTTCCATTGCAACACCACGCAAGTGCTTTTTCGCTGCATTTTCATCAAAAGCGTCGAAATCTTCATAGAAGTAGCGACTAGATGCGGCTAACTCTTTTAAGGTTTTCGCTCTTTCTGCAAGTGCTGTGACAACTTCAGCTAAAGCAGGGCCGTTTGTGGTATCAATTTTTTGGTCATCCATATGCCATTGAAGGTGGCCTGCAACATATTCTGGTGCCGACTCTTTAATGTAATGCTGGTTTAGCCAATTTAATTTGTCAGTATTGAATGCAGAAGCTGCTTTGTTAATGTCATCCAATTTAAATAATGAAATCATTTCATCAATTGAGAATACTTCTTGATCGCCATGTGACCAACCTAAACGAACTAAGTAGTTCAATAGGGCTTCAGGTAAATAGCCATCATCACGGTATTGCATTACGCCAACTGCGCCATGACGTTTTGATAATTTAGCGCCATCGTCGCCTAAAATCATTGATACGTGCGCATATTCAGGAACAGGTGCACCTAATGCTTTTAAAATATTAATTTGGCGAGGGGTGTTATTGATGTGATCTTCACCGCGTACAACACAAGTGATCCCCATGTCCCAGTCATCAACAACTACACAGAAGTTATAAGTTGGCGTGCCCTCAGTTCGGGCAATGATCAAATCATCTAAAGTATCGTTAGCAAATTCGATGCGACCACGAACATGATCATCAAATACCACACTACCTTCTGTAGGGTTTTTGAAACGAATAACAAACGGCTCATCAGTTTCACGTGGCGCTAAGTTACGACAATGTCCATCATATTTTTGAGACTCACCATTAGCAGCTTGTTCTTCACGCATCGCTTCAATACGCTCACGTGAGCAGTAACACTTATATGCACTGCCTTGTTCTAGCATTTGAGCAATGATTTCATTGTAACGATCAAAGCGCTTGGTTTGGTAATACGGGCCTTCATCCCAAGTTAAGCCTAACCACTCCATACCTTCTAAGATCGCAGCGCAAGCTTCAGGTGTTGAACGTTCAATATCTGTATCTTCTACACGTAAAACAAACTCACCTTGGTTCGCACGAGCATATAGCCAAGAATAAAGTGCTGTACGAGCACCACCTACATGTAAAAAGCCTGTTGGGCTTGGAGCAAAACGCGTCTTAGTTGTCATAATGGGACACTGACCTATTTCTGAAAACGTCTATATAAAGACAGATATAATAAAGTGGCCGATATTCTATACCCAAACCACCACATTATGCGAGTTCCACTCTTGTTATTTTCATTCTTGTGGAGCAGGCATTCACTATAGTCAACGTCATCTAATATTGCGCAATCAATTTAAGTTTGAATATAAAGGTTAGTAGTAGTCTACTAACTAACAGGTATTAGTGGAGGCAGAAAGAATATAATAGGGGGCTTATCAATAGTGAGATGTTATTTATTCGCCAAAATCTGGTTGATGTCAGTAAAAGGCGGTCTAATGCGTCTAACAATCAACCAAGACGGCTGTTTTTAGCGCGCCTGAACTTTTTTAATCAAAAAGTCGTTGACAGTATTTCGTTGCTCCCTATAATACGGCCCCACACAGCGAGGTCGATTAGCTCAGCTGGGAGAGCACCTCCCTTACAAGGAGGGGGTCACTGGTTCGAGCCCAGTATCGACCACCATTCTTTTTATAAAGAATTAAAACATTATAAAATCCCAGGTCGATTAGCTCAGCTGGGAGAGCACCTCCCTTACAAGGAGGGGGTCACTGGTTCGAGCCCAGTATCGACC
>NZ_JAUOSH010000071.1:0-2171 GCF_030548765.1 Shewanella sp. 3_MG-2023
TATCCTAACCAGAAAGTTTAGTTAGGTGTTCTAAATGAACCGCCCTGTGCGGAGCCGCATGCAGGGTGGTGTGGGGGTTGGAGGTTAGATACCTCCGGCTACCCGATTATATGCAAACTACTCTTGAGCTTGCCAGTTAGAAGGAAAGCTAACCCACTGGCATTTGTTAGAGTTATTTAATGTATGAGTTGGCTCTAAAATTTCAGAAGCTGAAAAACAACCACCAGCGATACCAATTAAATGGGGCATGGTTGATATAGTCCAATACAACGTAGTACCACATTGAGTACAAAAATGACGATTTTGTTCGTGATTTTGCTCTTTATGCCACAACTTATAAATCTTTGTTTCGCCTGATTTCTTTAATACTGAATCAATTTTAAAATAAGTAGATATTCCAAAAGCACTTCCCGTACGTTGTTTACAGTTAGTGCAATTACAAACTGAGTTCATTTCAGGCTTGCCTGAAAGAGTTATTGATATTTGTTTACAACAGCAAGTAGCTTCAAGTGTCACAAAACCTTCCTTTGCATATAACGCCCAAATAACAGGCTAAAAATAGTGGGCTAAAATGGAGCGGAGCGAACAGCCCGCTGTTTTTAGTCCTTGTTAATTTGCTTGTTAGCAATACTTACCACCAAGCTGGTCTCATGTTTTTTTATATAATAACCACCAAGCCAAGTAATTAGCAATGATGCTCCAATAACCACCTGCCAAAAAGATACGCCTAAACTTTCCAGAGGGAGGCGAACAGCAGTTTCGGCAGCAAAAGCAGCCCATAAACCAACATAAGACCATGACATTCCGGAGTAATGCCACTGTAGCCAGTTATCATGATGCCTAAATAATAGAGGAGATAAAATACCGAATAAAACGGTTAATAATGAAAACACAGCCAGAATATGAAATGGGCCGAATTTAAATAAAACGTGAGTAAACAAAGCCGTTATATTCATGAAAATCATTGATGCTACATAAATGTAACCTACTTTTTTATGAGTAAGCGTGCCTTTTGTTTTGAATACTACGTAACCACCAGAAATTAGAGCTACTACAGCCAAAACTGTGTGGAAAGCACCTATTGTTGACTCAAATATATCCATATCGTTAAACCTCCATGTATTGCTAACGCCCACTTAAGCGGACAAAAATAGTTGGTTAAAATGTGTAGCGAAGCGGAACCTAACCAACTGTTTTTGTTCCGTTTGAAGTGCTTGTTATATTTTACTTACTATTACCATGTTCTTTGGGGGTTAAATAACCTCGAATTTTTTGTTTTAGCTGGGTTCTTAATGGACCTGTAATGTGATTCCATTCGTGGCTTTGTTTATCGAAGAATGTTACAAAATCAAAGTCCATATCTTTAAGCTGAAGATTGCCACCATGAAATAATGACCGCGCATGAGAATAAGGTTTACTCATCTCTTGTTTTTTAGCTGAGTAATAAGCATTAATCTGACTTAATGCTACCGCGATTTCTTTCTCTAGCTCTTCATCTAAATAAATTCCATGTTGCTCTAGTATTTTATAAGCGTTAGAAATACTATCGAAGGCCTTTACATATGCATCATAATTCTCTTTAAACGCATCAAAATATACGCTTATCTGATCATTTAATAGTGAGTTAGGAGACAAAGTCCGAACATGTTTGATAAAGCCATGCCTTGGTAATGACGTGAGAATAACTTGTGAGTATACAGCTTCAACTGCTTCTATTCTTTTACGCCCGAAATCTAGTGTTTTTTGTCTCTCATTATCTGCATATATTGATAAGTCGGCTTGGATGGAGTTTTTCTTTATATCCAATTGGTGCTGGTATTCTTTTAATGATTTAGATAGCTGGTTTTGTATTAAAAATTTAGCGAGTATGGCTGCTACAGAGGCTCCTGCAACTCCACCAGAAAGTAAATTAATTAAGAATTCAGACATCTAACCTCCTTGTAAAATATAACAGCTTATTCATTAGCAGCTCAATAATGTTCCAGGCTGCTCAATTCAAACCTCAAAGATACCATCGCTAAGTCATTGTTGTAAATCGAATATTTTTCATAAATACGTAAGTATTGCTCAAAATACTGCCGAAAAAAGAATGCGTCTTTGTTTACGAGGTCTATACAACACTTTAAAAAATTTCGCAGTAGATTGATATGTATGGGTTTTCTCGAATGTTA
>NZ_JAUOSH010000072.1:0-1936 GCF_030548765.1 Shewanella sp. 3_MG-2023
GGCCACCGTAAATGATGCAGCAGTGCAAAGAAAGTTCATGTTCTTATCTGGGGAGATCTACTTAACACGCGATCGGTCATTAACCAGTGAGGCTCTGGTTTATAAGTGCCTTGGCTTTTCAGCGTCATCGACTGAAAAGAGCGAACCAGATGAAAACCGATAGCGCATAACGGGGTAACTCGGGATGTGATTAAGCAGAAGTCAGCAGACGGCATAGTAGCCGAACGCCCATCGTAATGGTTGGGACATGGTGAAGGCCTGAACCTAAAGATCAGTGAGGAGCCTGTGCAACTCAATATTTCATGCCCGACCGGGTTTAGGAGTGTTGGCGTTGATAATACAGAAGCCAGCATTGGGATATGTCGGAGCTAATCGGCCAACCTGTTCTGAAAGTCTTTGGGAACCGCCCTGTGCGGAGCCGCATGCAGGGTGGTGTGGGGGCTGGAGGCTAGATACCTCCGGCTACCCGATTAAGTTTACACTTCGTTGAATCTATTGCAGTTATTACATTTTATGACAATATTGTTTATTTGTTCTAAATTCATTCCTGCAACTAGTGGAGAAGAACAATTCCCACACACCAAAGCAATTTGAGTTTCAAACCCTTGAGATACTATTGTGCCTTCATCATTGTTTAGAATAAAAACAGCCCTAGTATTAGGATCTGGCTCAGGGATGACTTTTAGACTAACCTTTTGTTTTATTTCAGGTTTACCTGCTTCTTTATTTTAAGCTCATGACACTCTTTAAAAAGAAGCCCTGACTCACATGGACACAATTCATTTGGGTCTATCTTAGCCATTGTTACTCCTTAGTAATCGCAATAGGCAATTCAGGGTCTATATAACGACTCAAATCAGGAACATTTAATTTCATTTTAGTGAGCATTATTAATAAGTAAGTAATAAACCGTCCAAAAGTTCTGTCCTTAACAGACTCATTTATTATTCGTAATAATATTTCATCACTATCTTCATTATTATCATCACGCTTATGCGCAGTTAAAACTAAATTAACAAATTCATCGGTATCTAAAATTAATTCTTTTAGACCTTTAGATAGATTAACCTGCTCATAATGCAGTAATCCCTCTCCTAATACACAGACTAAATTAGTAAAATAATTCACATCGTATACTTTGTGACTTTGCTCTTGCCAATTTTCTTTTAAAGAGTTTAAAGAGTTCTTTGAGAGTTGGTAGCCCATCACTATTCCAAAAGGTCGAGAAGCTCTATGGAGAGTTACAGCATCTCTATTAGCAATAATCCCAAGGTCTCTCGGTGCTAGCTTCTTAAATGACTCAATCTTAGAAGCCGCATCAACAAATTCCGGTTTTGATAATGTTGATTTAACTTCGATTATTCCATAAACCCCTTCAATCGGTAAAATTGATGTTTTCCCAGCGTAAAGTACGGGACAATTAACTGCGTCATAGATGATTATATCAATAGCATGCGAACGCTCGCCTTTTTGAGTTATCACTTCCCCTTTTGTTATTCCATAACGACTAGGGAGATGATTTCTTAAAAATTCAATTAAGATTTCCTCTCTATTTTCACCTTTATCACCATTATGCTGAATGAAGCCAGATTCTTTGAATCTGGCTAACAATGTTGATTCGATTGATGTAAATAACTCTTCAAGCTTGATATGAAACTCCTTGTAAACTTAACAGCTTATTCAATAGCAGCACAATAATGTTCCAGGCTGCTCAATTCAAACTTCAAAGGTACCACCGCTAAGTCCTTGTTGTAAATTGAATATTTTCGCGAATATGTAAGTATTGCTCAAAATACTGCCGGAGAAAGAATGCGTCTTTGTTTACGTGGTCTATACAACACTTTAAAAAATTTCGCAGGAGATTGATATGTATGGGTTTTCTCGAATGTTACAAAATTATCGATGCGTAAAAAGCTCATTTTACGCATCCTTTGGC
>NZ_JAUOSH010000073.1:0-1651 GCF_030548765.1 Shewanella sp. 3_MG-2023
TGGGAACCGCCCTGTGCGGAGCCGCATGCAGGGTGGTGTGGGGGCTGGAGGCTAGATACCTCCGGCTACCCGATTATATTTATTCATACTTTTTGGATAATAATCTCAACCGGAGCAATCAAATCGTTAGCTAAATTATCGACCATGTTCTTAATTTTATTGGAAGTGCTTTCTTGCATCAGTGTATGAAGACCCAGAGGGGGTGGACCTCCATTAGCCTCTGTTTTAGCACGTTGCTGTTTAAAGAATTCCAGTGAAAAATCACGGCGATTGTTCTCCTTGGAGATTTCAAAGCCAGCATCGCTTATAGCTTGTTTGTATTGAGCGGGAGTAGATAGTTTGCTAGTACTGCCTTCGGTCGCCCATGGAACTGGATAAATCAACTCACCATCATTTTGTCGCATAATGTCATAAACGCCGAAGGTAGACCCGGGTTTTAGCACTCGAAATATTTCGGCAAATAGCGACACTTTATCATCGATATTCATGCCTACGTGGAGCATATAACCTCCATCGAATGAACTATCTTGAAAAGGCATCGACAATGCACTCCCCTGCTCAAGCGTTATATATTCATCAAGATTTAACCAGCTACATAGCGCCTTTCCTGTCTCAATATACTCAGGTGTTAGGTCGATACCAGTAACACGGTTTTTGTATCTAGATGCGAGATATCTAGCGGCACCACCTAAACCACAACCGACATCTACTATATAGCCCTGCTCAGAAAAGTTGAGCTGATCAAATAGATTGTCTGTTGCCAAGCGTCCTCCGATATGGAACTCATCGACTGGCGCAAGGTCCTCAATTGTCACATTCTCGGTTGTTTTACCTAGAGCTGGGAGTGCTGCTTCAATAGCTTCAAGCAAACTGCCATGTAAATAGTGGTCTGATACGGATTTATCATACGACATAAAAATAACCTCCCGATTTACTGATTATGAAATATAACGCCCTGTTAAGGGGCTAAATATAGTTGGCTAAAATCATGAGCGAAGCGAACAAAGCCAGCTGTATTTTGTCCCACTTGCACAGATTGTTATAACTCTTTTACTAAACAGTATGTTACATGACCTTTGGGGTAATCAGGCAATTCACCAAAAACTTTGTATCCACGCTTCTCATAAAATGGTTTTGCTTGAAAGCTAAGAGTTTCTGTACGCATAAAACCAAAGCCTTTTTCTTTGGCAAAGTTTTCGGCTGCATCCATTAATTTACTACCAACACCTTGCCCTCTGGTTTCATCAGATAACCATAACAACTCGAGGGTACAATAATTCCAGAATGCTACTGCTCTTATACCTCCTACGACTTTTCCATTTTCATCTTTAGCGAATGCAGCAAATTTAGTGTCAGGTTCGAAAACCACATCATCTGAAATGTACTTTTGGTTGTAGGACTGAATACCTTTACTTATAGTTTCAAGATCTTGTTTATTAGGTGAGGTTGTTACTTCGATGTTCATTTCTTCATCCGTGATAGAGAGTTATAACGCCGTACTAAGCTGCCGCAGACATGTGGCTATACTTTTGCGAAGCAAAAATGCCACGTGTTGGAGGTCAGTTAGAGTGCCTTGTTAGCAGTTTTTACGCACGAACCGCCGTAACCGTTACTTCGATTAGCACATCACCTTCCAACTCTACACCTAAAC
>NZ_JAUOSH010000075.1:0-1472 GCF_030548765.1 Shewanella sp. 3_MG-2023
GCATGTTAATAAACGGTGACCTTCCTACAGAGGACTTTCACCTCATTAGTTCATGCCCATGCTGGGCGTACACAAGCGCATGCAGTCGGATCGCCCAAAGCCCGCTTCGCGGTCTTCGGTCGACCGCTGATGCGAGGCGTTAGCTTTCTTATCACGTTAAGGAGAACTCATTGAGCAGTGTTGTTAAGCTTCTAGAAAGGGCTGTTATAAAGTGCCATGAAATCCATGAACACAGAATGTCTGAGTATTTTCCAGGGAAAGGGAATGGCGGCATTCATGAATTTAATCATGTTTTGACTTTTATTGAAGCTCTGCAAAATTTATCTGGTTATGACAATGTTGTTGCTTGGACTGAGGTACAATGCCTTCATAAAAAGCGAAAGCGGTCAGCTAGGCTCGATGCTGCAATCAAGTTAAAAAATGAAAATATAATTATTCTTTTAGAAGCAAAGCGGATAAGACAAGGAAAGACACGAGGGTCTTTTAACTCAAGTATTGCAATTAAATCGATACGAAATGACACAAAAAGACTGATAGAGATAGATGAGTCAGAACCAGTTGTCTCAGCAAGCAAAACCAACGCTATTTATAGGGTGATACTGGCATCAATGTGGCTAAGTGATGATAGAAATATGCAAGATGCGTATGAAAAATGGAAGAGCCATGACGCTTTTGATATAAACTGGAAAGGGTGTGTGGTGAGCGAATCTGTCAGCAAGAGCACCGAAAAGCATTTAAAATTACTTCTGGCAGTAAAAATCCCACACATCAAAAGCTAACAAACAAAGGCAATCTGACGCACTAACGTGCGGCCGTTGCTTTGGTCGTTATGCGTAATCGATGGAGTACCGAGAATTAGATGGAAGTAGTAGAAGCGGAAAAATTGGATTTAGATTCATTCTTTGTGTATCTAGAAAATCAGCTGTCTGAAAATGGTAATGGAGAAGTTCCTCTTTTCCAGCCAATGTCCAGAGAGCAAAGTGAAATTCCAGAAGCAACAAAAGATAAGTTTATCCAAGGCTTTTCTCATCAGTTTGGCGACTTAGGTTGGAGAAAACTTTGGGTTGTAAAAGACACCTCTGGAAATATTAAAGGTCATATTGATATTCGCCACCACAGTGATGAAAACCGTTCTCACAGAGTTCTATTAGGTATGGGCGTAGATGTTTCTTGCCGGAAGCAAGGTCTTGGTCAAAGACTCATTGATGCTGTTATAAATTTCTGCCAAGAAAAAGCTGAAATTGACTGGCTTGATCTTTGTGTATTATCAGAGAATTTCCCAGCAAAGAACCTCTACCTAAAAGCAGGGTTCAATTTTGTTGGAGAGTTCAAAGATCAATATAGAATCGACGGTTTGTCAGTCTCGGAAACAGCAATGACAAAGTACGTCAAAAATTACGCATAACAGATAAGGATAGGCCGCGCGTAGCCGCGTCCTTATCCCAAGTGTTGAACAAGCCCGAGTGATACCT
>NZ_JAUOSH010000076.1:0-1427 GCF_030548765.1 Shewanella sp. 3_MG-2023
TTCTCGAATAATCCGCCCTGTATCTTCAACCAGCACAATGTAGTCTTTAACACTAAACATCAGTCCATTAGGCATATCTAAACGTTCATTTCCTACAAATGGCAGTAGCTCTTTTGGTTGCTCACCTTTCATAGCTGAATTTATGCGTCGTTGAATACTGGTGCAATCTGACCTTTCAGGTGTTGCAGCCATTTGAGCGCGAATTGGATTCAAATCAACATACGCCATACAGGCGAGTACTGCTGCGTCATCAAGTAATGCTTGCGATTTAAAGCGCCCTTCCCAAAAGCGACCTGTACACTTATCTTCTTTATTGGCCATTCTCGCAATCGGTTCACTCAAGGAACGCATAAACCAACTGATATCAGTTAAACGTTCTCGATATAGCCCAATACAATCATTAACCGTCTTTAATTCAAACTCATTAAGCGCTTCACCTTTAACAAATTTATGGGTCAGCAATGTACCTTTAAAGCCTTTATGCCATTGAGTTAACACCCCAATATCAGACCATTCTTTGGCTTTATCTACATCGACTTTAAGCACGACATGTAAGTGATTACTCATAACGGCATAAGCACAGATATCAATGGCAAAAATCGTCGCCAATTCAATAATACGTGAATCAATCCACTCACGGCGATGTTCAAAGTTTTCGCCTGTCGACTTATCAAACCCACACAAAAATGCCTTACGTACCACACGCGAACAACAGTGGTAGTAAGGCGTATCTTCTAAACTCACGAGTGTTTTTCTAGGTCTGGCCATCATTAATTACCGAATATTAAGCAGTAACTAAAGCCTAGTAGAGTGTTTAACATTTAGCCAACTAGAATGGGTGGCCTTGTTATTAACCATTTGATAATTTCCTTTAGTTTTTCACTGCTTGACTAACAAAGTGCGCGACCTTTTTTTGAACGATATCGTCATTTTCGTATATCTTTAGGTGCCGCCTCTTTTTACCACCCCCCTCCAAGATCGAATCACTATCAATAAAGTCCACGCCATTACTGAACTCAATTGAAACATGTTCTTTATATGAATAAATCCCTCCAATTAACGTATCTGACACGTTAAAGACCAAACCACCATATTTAATACCTTCAACTAATTCTTCATTAGCCCTTAAGAAGATATCTCTTATTGCAATCACTATATCAAACTTCTCAGCGGATATGGACTGTATATCAGAAAGGAAGTCGTTTACTTTGTCGCTCGTTGAAATATTCATATTCCTCATACTCCGAATGCTGGAGAGCTATAACGCCCCATTAAGAGGCAAATAATAGTTGGCTAAAATAAGCGACGAAGGAGCAAATAGCCAGCTGTTATTTGTCCTGCTTGAATGGTTTGTGTACGCCCAGCATGGGCATGAACTAATGAGGTGAAAGTCCTCTGTAGGAAGGTCACCGTTTATTAACATGCTG
>NZ_JAUOSH010000077.1:0-1379 GCF_030548765.1 Shewanella sp. 3_MG-2023
GTGAAACGCAATCGCGCCGATGATAGTGTGGGGTCTCCCCATGTGAAAGTAGGTCATCGCCAAGCGCCTAATTTCTCTCGTAAGAGAGTCGATAAAGCCCTGACTTAACAGTCAGGGCTTTTTTCGTATTGGGGGAAAACAACAATACCTAATGCTGATAATTTGAGTTATTAGCTGCAACATATCAGCGTGAGCGGTGAGTGTGGACGAATGCCCATGTGAAAGTAGGTCATTGCCAAGCGCCTAATATCTCTCGTAAGAGAGTCGATAAAGCCCTGACTTAACAGTCAGGGCTTTTTTCGTATTGGGGCAAAAAGAATAAATCCTAACGCTGATAACTTGAGTTATTAGCTGCAACATATCAGCGTGAGCAGTGCGTGTGTGCGAATACCCATGTGAAACTAGGGTGTAATGTCTGTGGTTATAAAGCATAGCTTTATACAGATATGGAGCGCGGAGGATTTCTCCGCATCTGAACATCGCCAAGCGCCTAAAATCTCTCATCAGAGAGTCGATAAAGCCCTGACTTAACAGTCAGGGCTTTTTCATTTGGGGATTTTCAATCTGCATACAGGGTAAGTAAGCGGTGATGCCTGCTTTGGTGAGCTCTGATAGCTCGTTACTAATGTGACCGGCTATTTACGATTGCGTTTATATAAAACTAAAGAGACAATTTGACGCCATATAAGCTGAAATGCGTTGATATTTTTGCTGGACGAATTTATTTAACGGGCAAGTAAAGCTTTCGAACGTTAAGTCAGCGTCATAAACCTACAGGGTCGGTGTTTTGATACTTTTTCCTATTAGATTACTTTCTATGAGCGGTACTCTATGTTACTGGCAAAAAATATATAAGGGCTATTACCAACAAGTTTACCGTTAGCTGGCCAACATGCAGCTCCAATATGACGTTTTTAAGCCTGACAATCACAGTAATGAGTATTAAGGTGCCAGCTCTTAAAATAATGTTGTTTATTTTTCGATTGTTTCACCATATTGAACTAAAATTAAATTCCGCATTGAGAATTGTGTAAACAAATTTTGGTCTTTTAGAAAGCCGTAATTTTCATTGTTCAATAAATTGGGGATAGTTTTACTGCAATCACGCTTAACGAGTGAGCCCAATACTTCATGACTTTGCTGTATCAGCGGGCTTTAGCCCTTTAATCCTTCAGCATTAACGGATATAAAGCTAATAGGTCGTAGCTCTGATTGGCAACATTTATCCTTGATAATGTGGATAACCTTGGGGGTAATAAGTGTGTATCCTGTACTTAAGCAATTAATGATTAAAAACTTCAATTTTATGCATAAAAGCCCTTGCGCTAAATCTTAACTTGCCTATAATGCGCATCCACTGACACGGCGACAGGCCAATA
>NZ_JAUOSH010000078.1:0-1196 GCF_030548765.1 Shewanella sp. 3_MG-2023
ATCCCATCCCGAACTCAGTAGTGAAACGCAATCGCGCCGATGATAGTGTGGGGTCTCCCCATGTGAAAGTAGGTCATTTCCAGACGCTAAATTAGAATAATCCCTGACTCTATGAGTCAGGGATTTTTTCGTTTAGGATTTTAAAATAAATAAGTCCTTTTGGTGTTAGGTTTAGTTAATAGCCTACTCGAAATCAGTGTGGACGACATGGCCATGTGAAAGTAGGGTGCAATGTCTGTGTTTATAAAGCAACGCTTTATGCAGACATGGAGTGCGGAGGATTTATCCGCAGCTGAACATCGCCAAGCGCCTAATACGAATAATCCCTATTTGGTGTTATGTTTAGTAAAACTTGCTGGTAATCAGTGTGGACGACATGCCTATGTGAAATGGGGTCATCGCCAATCGTCTAATCAATATTAAGCCCGTCACTGTGTAGCGGGCTTTTTGCGTTTATGGTTTTAATAAAACTGGAATAGATCAGTAGAGCTATTATTAGCAGATCTGGTTTGGTGAATTATTTGAAGCTTTTATCTTTTATATAACGGTTAATTAAGGCTATTGCATTGAAAATATCTTCTTACAACGTGCAGTGTTTGTGTTCTATTACTGAAGAACTCTTCAGCTCTTCTACTTACTGGATAGTCTCTTTACGAACGACATTCTTTGCTAAAAAACTTTAATCAACAACGATTACCTGGATTGGCCTGTTAGCAGCACTAACATGACTATTTCTGTGGCTGGGGAGTAATGCTATTAACATTGAGGCTGCAGTGCTTAAAATAATATTGTTTTTTATGCTAATTTCCTCATGTTGAACTAGAATTGAATGCCGCATTGGAACTTATGCGGATAAATTATGACCTTTTAGAAAGCTCGAAAATTCACAGCTCCAAAATTGGTAGATAGTTTTACGGTAGTCATTGCCGTGTTTTGAGTTAAGCGTTACATGGCACCAGCACAAAAATGAATGTTATCCTTTTCTATTACTGGGCTTAACACAATTTAAGCGGTTGGTATATTATCCCTAGAGTGCCACTTTTTGGCTCGCTGTGTGGATAACCTTGGGGGTAATAAGTGTGTATCCTGTACTTAAACAATTAATGATTAAAAACTTCATTTTTATGCATAAAAGCCCTTGCGCTAAATCTTAACTTGCCTATAATGCGCATCCACTGACACGGCGACAGGCCAAT
>NZ_JAUOSH010000079.1:0-1167 GCF_030548765.1 Shewanella sp. 3_MG-2023
AGCATGTTAATAAACGGTGACCTTCCTACAGAGGACTTTCACCTCATTAGTTCATGCCCATGCTGGGCGTACACAAGGCACTTAAACGGAACTAAAACAGTTGGTTAGGTTTCGTTCCTCAACATTATAACCAACAATTTTAGTCCGCTTAGTGCGGCGTTATGTCACAAGGAGGTCAATCAATGTTAGATCGTATCGAAGAGTTTTCTGCTGAATATTTAGAGAAAGGTAGTGGTGTTATATGGGAGTACTCTCAAATTGGAAAAACCATTGTTTCTCCTAACAATGATAACGTGAGGTTCAGCCTTAGAAAAATTGACGGCTCAGAGGATATTGAAGACTTTTCTACAATAATTAATATTGAAGATGGGGAATATTTTATCAAGTCGGATTATTATCAAGATCCTTCCGAGTGGTATGAGTTGAAAGTTTCACAGGATGATGGAGAAGTCGTATTTGAGGAAGAAGATGATGAAGGGAAGCTCACTATTTTTGCAGTAGTGACATAACAAGCTAATAAATAAGGACAAAAAACAGTTGGCTGTTTTCGTTCCTCAACATTTTAGCCAACAATTTTTTGCCCATTATTAGGGCGTTATACCCAAATTAACATAGGAGGTTATTTTGAAAAGACTGTATTTATTTTTGTTATCCCTTTCGATTTCTCTATCACTTAGTGCAGGTGAAATTGATTTAACAGAATTTGGAAAATCGTACTTTACAGCATGGAAAGCTACCCAAGCACCAAATGCGACTAAAAAGGACATAGAACATTATTTGTCGTTTTTAAAAGATGATATAGGGCACCAACACCTACCTTACGATCCAGATGATTCGCGCTTATCGGACGGAAAAGACAGCATGCGAAATGGTATGTCATATTATCTCGGCTCCCATACAGACTATTCAGCCGAACTTTTTCAAGTTGTCCCAGCCTATAATGTTGTTGTTATCACTTACTCAACCAAAAGCAGTGGTATTCATCCCCAAACTAAAGAAATGATGCATCAGAGTTACGACACTATGGAAGTATTAGAAATAGAAGACGGCAAGGTGTCGGTCATTAGGAAGTATTCAGAATAGTGCAAGGGTATAATCGGGTAGCCGGAGGTATCTAACCTCCAGCCCCCACACCACCCTGCATGCGGCTCCGCACAGGGCGGTTCA